>DATEEA010000156.1:0-12956 GCA_035281445.1 Candidatus Polarisedimenticolia bacterium | reverse complement strand
CCCGGCGGCGCACGGCGGCGACGCCGGCCACGGCCAGTCCGGCTCCCGCCAGGGCCGTGATCAGGATGCGATGCGCCGGTCCGAGGAGCGTGAAGCGGGACGAGGCGTCCACTCCCAGCAGGACCACCACGCCCAGCGCGGCGGCGACGGCGGCCACCGGACCGGGCCGCCAAGGCTGCGAAGTGGAAGGCAAGATGTCAGCGAGCCTCCTGGATCTTCACCAGGGACCACTTGCCGTTGCGCGACGACAGCACGAAGTGCACGAGGGTCTCGTCGTCGGCCCCTCCGGCGTGCGTGTACCACCAGGTGCCGAGGCACATCACCGGACGGGTCCGGTCGCCTCCCGGGGAAGGCTTCTCCGCGGGGTGCCGTCGGATCTCGAACCGGCGCGTGGAAAGGCCGCGGAACCGCTTCTGGAGCATGAAGTAGACTTGCTCGCGGCCGTAGTAGCCTTCGTCGTCGCGCTGAGGGCCCAGCGACACGAACACCTTGCTCTCGGCGGGAAGGACGGAGTGGAGCTCCTCGGGCTTGAGGGCCCGGAACGTCCCGGCGATGATCGACATCGCCTGATCCAGCGATTCATCCTCGCCGGCGCGCGCCGGTGCTGAAGAGAGGGCGGCGGCCAGCAGGGCGGCGGCGAGCGTCGAGGCCACGCTCATCGATGTGGGGGTCATGACATGGACCAGTTCCCGCGCCGCCGTTGACACCCCTCCATGTCCCGGGACGCAGCGTAGTGGATGCCCGAAGGGGTGTCAAGGGATTGATACGACGGATCTTCGGGGCGGCCGCCATGGCCGCGGCCGCCTCCTGGGCGGCCCCCGTCCCCCCCGCGGCCGCGGCTCCCCCCTCGGAGCGGTTCTCCGCCGACAACGCGGCCCGGTCCATCCGGATGCTCTCCGAGGAGATCGGACCTCGCAAGACCGGGACGCCCGGGGAGGCGAGCGCCCGCGACACCGTGGAGCGCCTCCTGCGCCAGGCGGGCCTGGAGGTGACCCGACAGCCGGTCGGCCGGGTCGGAGCCGACATCGTCGGCTCGGAGAACATCGTGGGGATCCTGCCCGGGAGCCGCGACGGATCGATCGTGATCGGGGCCCACCACGACACCAAAGGAAGGGACGTCCCCGGCGCCAATGACAACGCGTCCGGGGTGGCGGTCATGCTCGAGGCCGCACGGGTCCTGGCCGCGGATCCCCCGTCGAGCCGCCTCGTCTTCGTCTCGTTCTGCGCCGAGGAGGAGGGTCTCCTCGGCGCGGCCTCTTTCGCGGCCGGGCCGGACGCGTCTCGGGTGGTCGCGGCGGTGAACCTCGATTCGGTGGGCTGGGGGAGGATCGTGGCGGCCCCTTTTCCCTCGGCGCCGCCTCTGTGGGCCCAGCGCGCCCTGGAGAGGGTGGCGCGCGCGGAGAGGATCGACGGAGCGGGGATCGATCCGCTGCACGTCCTGGCCTCGCGCCTGATCGAGATACCTTTCGGCGCCGATCACAAGCCGTTTCTGGAGAACGGAATCCCGGCGGTCACCCTCGCCGGTGAGCTGCGTCCCTGGTCCTATCACACCCGGCAGGACCTCCCCGCTGCGATCGACCGCGGGAGCCTGGAGGCGGCGGGGCGGACGCTCATCGGGCTGGTCCGGCGCCTGGACGAAGCGCCGCCTCCCCGCGCCGGAGTCCCCGATCCCCGCTACGCCGCCCTGCCGCTCTTCGGGCGGACGTTCTTCGTCCTTCCTCTGTCCGTGCACGTGCTGGGGGTTCTGACCGCGCTGCTCGCGCTGCTGTGGTGGAGGTCGGTGGCGGTTCGGCGCGGACGCCGGTTCCGGCCGGCGGACGCGGGGCTCGCGCTGGCCAGGGCAGCGCTCCCTCTGGCCTGCGCCACGGCCGGGGCGCTGCTGTCGGAGGGGATGAGCCAGGCGCTCACCGGGTTCCGCTTCTCCTGGACGGCGCACCAGGGACACCACCTGGCGCAGGCGGCCACCTGGGCCGCGGCCGGCCTGGCGCTGGGATGGACGGCCCTGCCCCGGCTGCCCGCCCCCCGGGAGGCGGAGGCCGGCATGCTCCTCGCCGCCGGCGCCTGGGCCGGGGCCGGCTTGGCCCTGCTGGCGGCGGGACTGCCGGATCTGGCCTTCTACGCGCTCCTGCCGGCCGCCGGGACGCTCGGCGCGTCCCTGGTGAGACCCGGCGCCGCGGGGCTGGGCGCCTTGGCCGGCTGCCTGCCTGCTCTGGTCCTGATCACCCCCCGCTCCTACAGCACCCTGGTGCACCTGCTGGGGCTCTCGATCCCCTGGGCGGTGGCCGGGCCCGCGCTGCCGGTCCTGCTGGCGCCTCTCGCGCTCGGTCTGGCCCGCACCTTCGGCGCTCCGCGTCCGCGCGTGGCCGCGGCCGCGGCGGCGGTGCTGGCCTCGGCGGCCGCCGGGCAGACCCTGCTCAACGCGGGCCGGCCCGCCTACGACGACCGGCACCGCCGCCTGGTGACCGTGGAGGAGCGGATCGGTCCGGATGGACGCCCCGTCGCGCGCCTGACCTCCGTGGAGAGTCTGCGCGGGATCCGGACCAGCCTCCCGGACCGGCCCCGGATCCACACCGCGGCCACGCGGCTGGAGCTGACGCTGGACGATCCGGCCTGGTTGTCCTCCGCGGAACCGGAGGTGGCGGTGCTTCCCGGGCGGCCGGACGGATGGGAGGATCTCCGACGGGTGGAGGTGACCGCGCGCCCGCCGACGGTCTCCGACGAGACGATCTTCACCATCCGGACCTCCGAGCCGGTGGATGGGGTGGGGGCGGACGGAGTCCGCCGGCCGGGGTCGGTCTTCCGCCGGCGTCACGTGGCCTCGGAAGGGTCGCCCAGGGAGGAGTTCCACCTCGATCTGCCGGAAGGGGCCCGCGCCACCGTGGAGGTGCGCACGCGCACCGGCGAGGATCTCTTCGGACTGCGGCTGGAAGCCGACCACACCGTGTTCCGCTGGGAGTCGCGCCTGCAGTGGAAGACGGCCGTGCCGGTGCCAGCGAGCGAGTGATACTCTCTGGCCATGCCTGCCGCCTCCCCGCGTCCCGTCTACATGATGCACAGCACCACGTCCCCACTCGACCCGCGCGTGCGCGCGGTCATGGCGCCGCTGCTGGACGAGGACCCCGCGTCGCCCGGCGGCCTGCTGGCGGACAGCGGCCTGGCCTCACGGCTGGTGGAGGAGGCCCGCGAGCGCGTGGGCTCCTGGCTGAACGCAGCCGGATGGTCGGTGGTGTTCACGTCGGGAGGGACCGAGTCGTGCAACCTGGCGCTCAAGGGGGCGGCGCTCGCCCGCCTGGCCCGGGGGGGCAGGCCGGGACGGGTGGTGGCCTGTGCCACCGAGCATCTGTGCGTGCTGCACCCCGCCAGGACGCTGGGCAAGCTGGGCTTCGAGGTGCTGGAGGCTCCGGTGGACTCGCACGGTCTCATCGACCTGGAGCGGCTGGAGGGGCTCCTCTGCTCCGACGTCGTGCTGGTCACGGTGGCCGCGGCCAACGGTGAGACCGGGACGATGCAGCCGATGGAGGCGATCGCCGCCATGGCCCACCGCCGGGGGGCGCTGCTCCACAGCGACGCCTGCATCCTGGCCGCCTACCGCCGCCCCGACCTCGGCGAGCTGAAAGCCGATCTGGTGTCGGTGAGCGCCCACAAGATGGGCGGGCCGCGGGGGATCGGCGCGCTGGCCGTGCGCGACGGTGTGCGCCTGCTCCCGCTGCTGGAGGGGGGCGTCGAGGAGGGGGGGCTGCGCGCCGGGGCTCCGTACGTCGCCGGCATAGCCGGCTTCGGCGAGGCGGCGCTCCTGAAAGGGAGCGCGGCCTCCGGGCAGGAGGAGCGGATGGAGACGCTGGGCAAGGAGATGGAGTCCCTGCTCCTGGGGATCGACGGGGTACGCCTGAACGGACACCCGGCGCGCCGCCTGCGAGGCATGGTGAACGTCTCGGCGGAAGGGGTGGACGGCGAGGCGGTGCTGCTCAAGCTGGCCCGCAGGGGCATCGCCGCCTCCAGCGGCTCGTCCTGCTACCACCAGGCGGGCAAGCCGTCTCATGTGCTGACGGCCATGGGCGTCCCCGCCGAGCGCGCCGCCGGCAGCGTCCTCTTCTCCCTCGGCCCGGCGAGCACGCGCCAGGACGTGGATCGGGCCGGCGACGTCTTCGCCCAGGCGGTGCGCGCGCTGCGCGCCCTGGCCCCCGGCCGGCCTGGTTGAGCCGCGCGCGCGTGGCCGGGCGGGGCGGGAGCGAAGAGCTGAGGCGGCTGGAGGCCCTGCAGGCCCCCGCCGATCTGCGCGGCGATCGCCTGATCGACGCGGTGGGCACCTACTGTCCGGTTCCCATCACCCGCACGGCCGAGGCCCTGCGGCGGATGGCCGCCGGCCAGGTGGCGGAGCTGCTGGCCGACGACAGGGTGGTGCTGCTGGACATGCCGGCGTGGTGTCTCTCCACGGGCCACGAGTACCTGGGCTTCCGCCAGGAGGGGGGAGAGTGGCGGCTTTTCGTGAGGAAGAAGTAGACTGCCCGCCATGAGCGATTCGGCGCGCAGGCCGGTGAAGGCCGTGGGGTTGATGTCGGGCGGCCTCGACAGCACGCTCGCCGCCCGCCTGCTGAAGGAGCAGGGTGTGGAGGTGATCGGCCTTCACTTCAACACCGGCTTCTGCACGGTGGATCACCGGCGAGCCATCGGCCGCAAGGATGAAGACCCCCGGCGCCTGCGCAACCCTGCCCTGCAGGCGGGAGCCGAGGCCCAGGTGGAGGTGCGCGTGCTCGACGTCGCCGACGAGTACATCGAGATGGTCAAGCACCCGAAGCACGGCTACGGCGCCGCGGCCAACCCGTGCATCGACTGCCGCATCTTCATGCTGAACAAAGCCAGGGACGTGATGAAGGAAGTGGGCGCGGACGTGGTCTTCACCGGCGAGGTGCTCGGGCAGCGGCCGATGTCCCAGCACCGCAACGCGCTGGACATGATCGAGAAGGAGACCGGGTTGAAGGGGCGCCTGGTACGGCCGCTGTCGGCCCGGCACCTTCCTCCCACCCTGGCCGAGGCGGACGGACGGATCGATCGCCAGCGGTTGCTCGGGATCAAGGGACGATCGCGCAAGGACCAGGAGCGCCTGGCCGAGGACTTCGCCATCGAAGAGTACCCGCAGCCTTCCGGAGGTTGCTGCTTCCTCGCCGATCGCAACTTCGGGCGCAAGTTCCACGATCTGGTCCGGGAGGAGGATGCCACCGGCCGCAAGGTCACCCGCGAGGAGATCATGCTCTTGAAGGTCGGCCGGCACTTCCGCCTCGCCGGGACGGTGAAGGCGATCGTGGGCCGGGACGAGGCGGAGAACGGCTTCCTCGACCGTTTCAGCCCCGGCCGCTGGCGGCTGCACGCCGCGGATCACCTGGGCCCCGTCACCCTGGTGCAGGGGGAGCCGGAGCAGGGACATCTGGAGACGGCGGCCGCCGTCACCGCGCGGTACTGCGACGGCCGGACGGAGCCCGCCGTGCGGGTGCTGGTCGAGCGGCGCCCCGCGGCTCTTGGAGCCCCGGGGGAGCCGGAGGCCTCGCTCGTCCTGACCGTCCCGCCGGCGGGGGAGGACCTCCTGGCCTCCCTGCGGGTCGGGGCCTGACCGGACACCCTGTGCTAATATCGCCCGAATCGCTGTCGACGCTCGGCGGGCCGTTAACTCAGCGGGAGAGTGCTACCTTCACACGGTAGAAGTCGTAGGTTCAAATCCTACACGGCCCACCACTCCCTTCCTCTCCGGTCGTCATGATGACTCCATCACCGCCGCCCGCGGCCCGGCGCCGGGCCGACGAGCTGCGGCGGCTCATCGAGCACCACAACCATCGTTACTACGTGCTCGACGATCCCGAGATCTCCGACGCGGAGTACGACGCGCTCCTGCGCGAGCTGACGGCGCTGGAGGAGAAGCACCCCGAGCTGGCCACTCCCGACTCGCCGACCCGCAGGGTCGGCGCCGCCCCCCTGGAGAAGTTCATCCCCTTCCGCCATTCCCGGCAGATGCTCAGCCTGCAGAACGCGGCCGGTTCCGAGGAGATGAAGGAGTGGTGGGAGCGCATCGCGCCGGCCGGAGACGAGCCCCCTCCCGCCGTGTGGTGCGAGCCCAAGGTGGACGGAGCCGCCGTGGAGCTGGTGTACGCCGGCGGGTCTTTCCGGGCCGGGGCGACCCGCGGTGACGGCTGGGTGGGAGAGGACGTCAGCGCCAACCTCCGGACCATCCGCGGGCTCCCCCTGTCGCTCCGCCCGCGCAAGGGAGTGCCCGTGGCGCCGCTGCTGGAGGTCCGCGCGGAGGTCTATATGAACAAGACCGACTTCGCCGGTCTGAACCGCCAGGCCGAGGAGCGTGGAGGGAAGATCTTCGCCAACCCCAGGAACGCCGCCGCCGGGTCGCTCCGTCAGCTCGACCCTCGGCTGACCGCGGAGCGCCCGCTGCGCATCCTCTGCCACGGGCTGGGGACGGTGGAGGGCCCGTCGCCGGCGACGCAGCGCGAGGCGATCGCGTGGCTCGACGCGCTGGGGCTCCCCACGGCCCTGCGCCGGGGACGGCTCTGCGCCGGCCTCGAACAGGTGGAGCTCTTCTACGCGGAGCTGGAGAGTGCCCGGGAGTCCCTGCCCTTCGAGATCGACGGCGTGGTGGTCAAGGTGGACGACATCGCGCTCCAGGAGAGGCTCGGCGAGCGCTCTCGCAGCCCGCGCTGGGCGGTGGCCTACAAGTTCCCTCCCCGGGAGGCCCGGACCCGGGTGCTCGACATCACCGTGACCGTGGGCCGCACCGGGGCGCTCACCCCCCTGGCCATCCTGGAGCCGGTCTGGGTGGGCGGCGTGCAGGTCTCCAACGCCACCCTGCACAACATCGAGATGGTGCGCGAGAAAGACGTCCGGATCGGCGACATGGTGGTGGTGACCCGGGCTGGAGACGTCATCCCCTTCATCATCGGACCGGTGAAGGAGGCTCGCACGGGCGAGGAGCGCGAGTACCACCTTCCCCGGCACTGCCCCGCGTGCGGTGCCGAGGTGCTCCTTCCCGAAGCCGAGGTCATCGCGCGCTGCCCCAACATCGCCTGCCCGGCGCAGGTGAAGGGGCACATCCTGCACTTCGCCTCCCGCGGCGGGATGGACATCGATCACCTCGGGGAGCGCCTGGTGGACCAGCTCGTGGACAAGGGGATGGTGCGGGATCCGGCCGACCTGTACGGTTTGCGGCACGAGGAGGTCGCCGCGCTGGATCGCATGGGCGACAAGTCCGCGGCCAACCTCATCGCGTCCATCGATCGTTCGCGCCGGACCACCCTCCCCAAGCTGCTCTACGCCCTCGGGATCCGTCACGTGGGGGAGGCCTCCGCGGCCGCGCTGGCGCGCCACTTCGGCTCCCTCGAGGCGGTCATGGACGCCGCCGGGGAAGACCTGGTCGAGGTCCAGGACATCGGCCCGGCGGTGGCCGAGAGCATCAGGGCCTTCTTCAAGGGCAAGGCGAACCGGCAGGCGGTGGAGAAGCTGCTGCGCGCCGGCGTCACCTACCCGCCGCCGGCGGCTCCCGCGGCCGGCCCGCTGTCCGGCATGGTGATGGTCTTCACCGGGGAGCTGGAGGCCATGACCCGCCCTCAGGCCAGGTCGCTCGCCGAGTCGCTGGGGGCCACCGTGGATCCCTCGGTCACCCGGCGCACCACCCACGTGGTGGCTGGCCCCGGGGCGGGATCCAAGCTGGCCAAGGCCCGCAAGCTCGGGGCGGCCATCCTCGATGAGGCGGCTTTCCTGGAGATGACCCGGCGCTGATCACGGGCAGGACTGGGGCGATGCGGCGATCCCGGCGTCCCGCGATCCCTGCTGCGACGCGCTCCCCGAATCGTAGGTCCCGCTTCCGCCGCAGTTGGCCCCCCGCACCAGATACCAGAAGGCCCCTCCCACGGGGGGGACCAGGGGATCGGACAGGCTCGTGACGACCAGCTCGGGGCCGAGGCAGGCGGTGGTGGCGAGCGTGAAGTCCGCCACGCTGGCCAGCAGGACGGCCAGGTCGCCCCGCACGGCCTGGTAGAACGTGGCGCCGGGCAGGGCGTCCCAGACCAGCCCCGCCGGCCCTGTGACGTCGACCGCCGCCGGACCCGGCGGATCGGGGTTGTCGCTGACGCCGTCGCAGTCATTGTCCACGCCGTCGCAGACCTCGGGGGCCGGGGGACCCGGCACCGCGTCGCACAGCGGGCCGAGCCCATCGGGTGCGCAGAAGGTGTGCCCGGTGACCTGGCAGGCCCCCAGCCCCACGGTGCACGCCTCCCCGACGGCGAAGTCCTCATCGATGGAGCCGTCGCAATCGTTGTCGGCGGCGTCGCAGACCTCCAGCTCCGGGCCCGCCCCGCCGTTGCAGTCCGACAGGTACTCCAGCGCGCCCCGGTCGGCGAAGGCGACTCCGCCCGCCCCGGTGTTGGGCGTGTCGGGGTCGTCCACCCGCGGACCGCCCCTGGCGTCGGTGGCGGGCCAGGCGGGGACCGAGGAGTCGGCGGAGTCGATGGCCGGGGAGCCGGGCCGGAGCCGGAAGTCCCCGGCGCCGGGATCCACGAAGAGCGGGTCGGCCTGCAGTCCTTGCATGTCCTGTCCCGTGGCCGCCGCGTACGCCTGCACGGTGGCGTAGATGGCGCCGACGATGCGGATGGGAGGTTGGGCGGTGAGGTTCCAGAAGAGGTTCGACTCGGAGGCGAAGCCGGCGGCCGAGGCCCCGTCCACGAAGAGGTTGTAGTGGTTGGTGGCCACCCCGTTGTTGGCGCCGATGGAGTCGTACAGACGTCCCTCGGTGCTGCCCGCCTCGAAGGAGAACCCGTCCCTGAGGTTGGACCAGGCGACGTCCCCCACGTGCAGGGCGCGCAGCGACTGCAAGTGGTCGAAGCCGTGGTCGCCGTTGGCCCAGGAGATGTTCTGCAGGGAGGTCACGTCGTCCGACTCGTTGATCTGGATGCCCGTGTCCTGGTTGTGGTGGGACAGGTTGCCGCGCACGATGGTGCCGGGGGCCTCCTCGACTCGGATGCCGTTGATGCCGGCTCCGTCGGGCCGGATGCTCCTGGCCACTTCGTTGGACTCCACCACCGACTGGGTGGTGCCGTTGAGCAGGTAGATGCCGTTGCGGTTGCTGTCGGCCACCATGTTGCCGGAGACGGTGACCCTGGAGCAGGAGTTCACCGAGATGCCGCTGAAGTTCGCATGGATGACCGTGTTGCCGGCGATGAGCACGTCGGTGCTGGATCCCAGCAGGTAGATCCCGTTGTCCTCGGTGCGCGCGACGGTGAAGCCGGAGACCTCGATCCAGGACCGCGAGGCGATGCGGAAGCCGTGGTTGCGGCGGCCCACGTAGGCCTGATGGTCTCCGGGGTTGTCCCCGCCGATGTTGACGTAGAGCCCCTCTCCGGCCACGGCCCGGAAGGTCCCCGGCGAGAGAGTCGCCGGGGGCTCGGTGCTCGCAACCAGCCGGAGCCCGTCCACGATCACCTGCTTGGGGGTCCAGGAGACCGATGAGGCCTGCCAGGCATCCCCCGCGTGTCCATCCCAGAGGTCAGGATCGGAGAAGTCGTCCGCGCCGTCCACGACCACGCCGGAGCCTTCGGCCCTCAGGACGAGCGGTGCGCCGGCCGCCCCCGATTTGTTCACCGCGACCTGCTCTCGATAGACAGCGGGAGCGACGATGAGCGTGGTGGAGGGGCCGCCCTGGGCGGAGACCGCCGCCCCGATGGCGCAATAGGGGGTCTGCTGGGTCCCCGGACCCGCATCGGAGCAGCTCGGGTTGTTCCGGTCCACGTAGAAGGTGCCCGCGGCGTGCGGCGACTCCCACGCCAGCGGCCCGCACGCGGCCGCTGCGAGGACGAGCCGGATGGTCCGCCGGGACTGCCAGCTCGAGCCGCGTCCAGCCAACCGAAGCCTCCCGAGGCCACGGTGACGCTTTCCGGCGGATCGGCGCGCGACACGGGCCCGCCCGAACGGCGCCGGAGGCCCCGTTCAGGGGGATCCCGCACGGTCCCACCCCTGACCATGCGCGGAGTCGACGAGAAGAAGCCGGTGAAGCGATGTGGCGTGCCCGAAAATACGAGAATGTGAAGAATGTGTCAAGTCCGGAATTGTGCGGGAATGACCTGAACCGCCGGCGGGGGGGCTCAGGGGCAGGCGGTCCCAGAGGCGGCGATCCCGGCGTCCCTGGGCGCGGCCTGGGAGGAGGCCGCCGTGTCGTAGGTGCCCTTTCCGGCGCAGTTCCCGCCCCGCACCAGGAACCAGAACGCGTCCCCGGGAGGCGGGTCCCCGGGATCGCCCAGGGAGAGCGTGCTGGTGTCCGAGGCCAGGCACAGCACGCCGGCCGACGAGAATTCTCCATGAGAGGCCGTCAGGAGTCCGAGACCGCCCCGGACGGCGTCGTACCCGGTGGCCGAGGGGAGGGCGGTCCACATGAGGCCTGTCCCTGAGGGCCCGCAGTGCAGCGTCAGCAGGGGCGTGCCGGCGGGAGGCTGGACGACGTCCGGGACGCCGTCACAATCGTCGTCGAGACCGAGGCACCCCGGGATCATGGGGCCGGCGCCCCCGTTGCAGCTCTCGATCGACTCCAGCGGTCCGCGGTCGGCGTAGGTCACGGGCCCCTGGCCCGTGTCCGGGACCGCCGGATCCTGGACCCGGGTGACGCCGCCGGCGTCGGTCGCCGGCCAGCCGGGCGCCTGGCTGTGGGCTGAGTCCACGGCCGGGGAGCCGCCGCGCAGGGCGAAGTCGCCGGCCCCTGGATCGGCCCACCGCGGGTCGGCCTGGGAAGAGTCGGCGTCGTTGCCGGTGGCCGTGGTGAAGGCCGCCAGGCTGGTGTACGGCGTCGAAGCGAAGCGAACGATAGGCTGTCCGGTGGACATCCAGAAGACGTTGGCATTGCCGGTGAAGCCGGGGGCCGACGAGGCGTCCACCATCAGATTGAACCTTCCGGTGAGGACCCCGTTGTCGGCGGCGATGGAGTTGTGGACGGCCCCATCGTGGCTCATCCCCTCGAAGGAGAATCCGTCCCGCTGGTTGCCCCAGGCCAGGCCCCCGGCGTGCACGACCGCCGGCGAGGCGATGTGATGAAAGCCATGGTCCCCGTTGCTCCAAGAGAGGTTGTTCCGGACCAGGCAGCCGGCCGACCCGACGATGTCCAGGCCGGAGTCCTGGTTGTGGTGCAGCCGGTTGCCGGCGATCAGCGTTCCGGGCGCTGATTCGACGCGCAGCCCGGTTGCCCCGTCCGTGGAAGGACGGGCGTTCGCCTGGCTCTCGTTGCCGACCACGAGGGTCCCCGTCGCGCCGTTGAGCACGTAGATGCCATGGTTCGCACTCCCGGTCACCCGGTTCGCCCGGATGGCGACGTTGGACGAGGCGTTGACCGCAGCCCCCGCGCCGCCGGAGTCCGACACGGAGTTCCCCTCCAGCAGCACGTCGCTGGAGCCCTGGAGGACGTAAAGGGCGATGTCCTCCGTCCGCATGATGCCGAACCCGTGCACCACGACCCAGGACCGGCCGGTGATCCGGAAGGCGTGCGGACGGCGCCCCACGAACGTCTGGTGGCCGCCCGGGTTGTCGCCTCCCAGGTTGACGTAGAGCCCCTCACCCTGCACGTGGCGGAAGGTGCCTGCGGGGATGGCCGGGGGAGGCTCGGCGGACTCAGCGAGCCTGGCCCCATCCACGAAGACCTGGCGGGGAGCCCAGGAGACGGCGGAGGCCAGATGGACGGGAGGGGATGCGGGGATCCATGCCGCAGGATCCGAAAAGTCATCCGATCCGTCGATGGAGGCGCCTGGCAGGGCCTGGATGGTGAAGGGCTCTTCTGGTGCGCCGGACACCGGGACGGTGATCGACTCCCGATAGACTCCCGGTTTCACGACGATGGTCACCCCCGCGCGGCCGCGGGCCGCGATGGCGGCGGCGAGGCTGCAGTAGGGCTGCTCCTCGGTCCCCGGGCCGGAGTCGGAGCAGGCGGGACTCGCCACGTCTGCGACGAACAGGGAAGGAGTGCAGGTGGCCTGGGCCCAGGCGGCGCAGGGGACGAGCATCCCGACGGCCGGCCACCAGCACCGGCTCATGCCTCGGTGCAGGGTCTGGATCATCGTTCACATGGCCGGAACCGCGCCTCTCAGGGGCAGGATCCGACCGCCGTGGCCATCTCCGGATCCCTCGACCCGATCTGCGACGGGCTTCCCGTGTCGTAGCTGCCTGCCCCGCTGCAGTTGACCGGCCGGACCATGTACCAGAACCCGGAGTTGGGCGGGAGGACCTGGCCGTCGTCCGCGAACGGGATGGAAGCATCGTTGATCATGCAGGTCACGGGCAGTCCGAAGTCCCCGCCGCTGATCACCAGGGCGCCCAGGTCTCCCCTCACCACGTCGTAGGCTGTGGCCAGCGGCACCTCCTGCCAGGTCACGAAGGTCACGTTTTCCTCGTGGTTCACGGTCATCTGAACGGGTTGCTCGGGGAGAGGCACGTCGTCGTCGGGGACACCGTCGCAGTCGTTGTCGAGACCGTCGCAGGTTTCCTCCGAGGGCGTCCCGGGCGTTGCCGTGCACTCTGTGCCGGAGCCGTCGGCCGCGCAGACCAGCGAGCCCGAGGCCTGGCATTCGCCGACCCCGACCACGCAACCGGACCCCACCAGGAAGCCGTTGTCGATCGACCCGTCGCAATCGTTGTCCAGGCCGTCGCACCTCTCGGCGACGGGATCGCCCGGCGTCCCGCTGCACGTCGTGCCGCTGCCGTCGATCGAGCAGACCAGCGTGCCCGGCGCGGCGCACTCTCCCGTGCCGACGGTGCAGGCGCCGCCCAGCGGGAAGCCGTTGTCGATGGAGCCGTCGCAGTCGTTGTCGAGACCGTCGCAGGTTTCCACCGAGGGCGTCCCGGGCGTTGCCGTGCACTCTGTGCCGGAGCCGTCCACCGTGCAGACCAGCGAGCCCGAGGCCTGGCATTCGCCGACCCCGACCACGCAACCG
>DATEEA010000155.1:0-9681 GCA_035281445.1 Candidatus Polarisedimenticolia bacterium | reverse complement strand
CTTCGCCGAGCTGGCCGTCCAGAGCCTCCAGGAGAGCTACGGCGAGGAGCTGAAGCAGTACTTCAAGCAGAAGGGGATCATCGACCTCAGCGCCTTTCTCAACGCCCTGAAGAAGGGGGGCAAGCAGACCCTGGTCGAGATCGACGGCGAAGGCGAGAGCATCAAAGTCTGGATCGAGTGACCCGGCGCGGCCTGGTCAGCGCGCCGCCTGCATGACCCGCTCCCACGCCTCGCCGCAGGGCCGGCGGAGGCTCTCCAGCGTTGCCGCCACGTCGGGAAGCCGCTCCGCCCCGGGCCCCGGCCCCAGCCGGCCCAGCATGACCAGATAGGGGAGCGCCCCGCATCCCCGGTGATCCGACAGCATGGAGGCCACCAGCAGCAGGTGGGCCTCGCGATCGGCCGGGTTGTGCTCGATGACGTTGCGCAGCGCCGCCTCGTACTCGTCGCGCCGTCCCTGCTGCTTCAAGGCCACCGCCAGGTTCATCCCGGCGGCCCGGTGGCCGGGCAGCGCCCTGAGAGCCTCGCGGAAGTGCGACTCCGCCTCCGCCGGCCGCTCCATCTCGAACAGCGCGTTGCCCAGGTGCACGTGCACCAGCGGGGCAGCGGGGCGCAGGGCGAGAGAGGCGGCCAGCGAGGCCGCCGCCTCCTCCGGGCGCCCCAGCATCAGCAGGGTCTGGCCCAGCCCCTCGTGCGCCTCGGGAAAGTCCGGGTTGAGACCCACCGCCCTGCGGAACAGCCCCTCCGCTCTGGCCGCGGCGCCTTGCTCCGGCTGCCCGGAGGCGAGCGCCGCCGTCCCCCGGCCGAGCGCCAGGAACCCCTCGGCGCAGGCGTGCTCCGCCTGGCGCGCCCTGACCTTGGGAGCGTTCAGGGCCAGCGAGACGATCGCCAGCAGGACGGCCGCCGCCGCCATCGCCGCGAGCGCGCGGCGATCCGCCGGACGCGTCCGGCGCGCGGTCCCGGCGCGAGGCCCGAAGCCGTGCCGCACGTAGAGCGTCATCAGGACGATCGCCGGCACCAACTGCACCGCCCAGTACACCCCCGTGTCGTGCAGCCACTGGTGGACCCGCCTCTCCAGCGGCCCGTAATTGCGCTCGCTGACCTTGAGCATGGAGACGGCGTACTGGTGCTCCACCTGCACCAGCAGGACCACGGTCTGGATGACGAACAGGCAGGCCACCACCGCCGCCGCGGCCGCCGCCCGGCGTCCTGCCCGCAGCCCCGGCCAGGCCAGGGCCAGGGCCAGGCACAGGACGGTGTTGAAGTGCAGCACGTCCCCCGACAGCGACACCGCCGGCGCGCCGTCTTCCCGCAGCAGGCTGAAGACGTGGGTGACGCCTTCCTTCGCGCGCAGCCGCGTGACCCTCCCGCCCCGCTCGATCCCTTCCAGCGCCCTGTCGGCGGCCCAGGTCACGGCCGCGGTGTGCAGCGGCTGCACGCGGGGCCAGACCAGAAGCTGCAAGGGGAGCCAGACGGCGGTGAGCACTCCCAGGAAGCGCCCCAGCCTCCGCAGCGCCTCGCGGCGATCCGCGCTCACCCCCGCGCCGGATTGGGCCTGCGGGCCGGGGCGGGCCGGGGGACCGCGGGGACGGGGCGGACGATCATCTCCGCCCAGAACATCCAGGCGGCCATGGAGAGGATCACGATGACCGTCTGCCAGACGTAGAGATGGAAGGTCTCGAACAAGGCCGGGTGCCTCAGCCCCAGGTAGTACAGGCTCACCACCCTGGCCAGGTTCAGCGCCTGGATGACGCCGATGCCCAGCGCCAGCCCCAGCGCCTTCTCCCTCCACGAGCTGGGAAACGCCAGCACCGCCGCCACCAGGATGGAGGAGACCAGAACGCCGTTGCACCCGTCCAGGACGTTCACGGCGAACCCCTCCACCCCCACGATGAGCGTCCCGGACACCGATGTCTCCATCCCCAGGGGGCCGAGCACCCGATGGCTGACGTAGGCCACCAGCCGGGTGAAGGGGACCACCAGTCGATCGTTGACCGTGGAGGACTGAAGGATGAGCGTGAACAGTCCCATCCACGCGGCGAACCCCAGGCCGAACCGGACGGCGAGGCGCTTCATCCTCCCCTTCTACCCCCGCCCCGGGGCTGGAGTCAAGGGCGCCGCACGAGGATATAATGCCCGCACCATGAAGAAGATCGTCGCCAACGCCCCCACCCGGATCGATCTGGCCGGCGGGACGCTCGACATCTGGCCGCTCAACATGCTGGTGGACCGGGCGGTCACCGTCAACGTGGCGATCGATCTGTGGGCCACCACCACCCTGGAAGAAATGCCATCGGGCAGGATCAAGGTCCGGTCCGAGGACCAGCAGGTCGAGGAGACCTGGGACCATCCCATCCCGGCGGCCCTGAAGACCGAGCTGCCTCTGATCGCCGAGTGCGTCCGCTTCTTCGATCCGGAGCGGCCGCTGCGCATCGCCACCCGCTGCGCGGCCCCGGCCGGCTCGGGCCTGGGGGGGTCGTCATCCTTGGCCATCAGCCTGCTGGGAGGGCTCCAGGCGTTCCTGGGCCGGCCGATCATCCCGCCCGACGAGATGGTCCGGGTGGCGCGCGACCTGGAGGCGCGCGTCCTGGAGATCCCCACCGGGACGCAGGACCACTTCGCTGCCGCCTTCGGAGGCGCGGCGGCCATCCGTTTCGGTCCGGGCAAGCCGGTGAGAGAGCCGCTGCCGCTCGACCTGGACAGACTCTCCGGGCGCCTGGTGCTCGCCTACGCCGGGGCCTCCCGCGCCAGCGCCCAGGCCAACTGGGACATGGTGCGCAGGGTCATCGAGCGCGAAGGGGACACGCGCAGGAGCCTGCAGGCGATCGCCACCATCGCCCAGGAGATGCGGGGGGCGCTGATGCAGGGGGATCTCGACGGCGCCGCCTCCCTGATGGCGCGCGAGTGGGCCGAGCGCAAGACCCTGTCCCCCAAGGTCACCACCGAGATCATCGAGAAGTCGCTGGCGGCGGCCCAGCCCGCCGGCGCCCTGGCCGGCAAGGTCTGCGGAGCGGGGGGCGGCGGCTGCATGGTCTTCCTCTGCCGCGAGGGGGCCCGCGAGGCGGTCCGCTCGGCCCTCGATCGCCTGGCCCCCGACGGGGTGCGGGTGCTGGCCGCCCGCCCCACCCGGGTCGGGCTGCACCTGGCGGGGTGATGCCCTTCGCCGCCGTCACGCTCCTCGTGACGCTCGCCTCCGCGCCGGCAGGAGAGGGCGCTTCCGGAGCCGGCCCCGGCCCGCCGCGCCCCCCTTTGCAGAAGGGGATGGTCCTGGGCCTCTTCGCCCGCGACGAGCCGGGCTTCGCCGAGCGCGGTATCGCCGAGCTGCGCGCGCTGGGGGTGAGCTCCGTCTCGCTGGTCATCCCCTGGGTGACCCCCCACGTCCGCTCCCTGGAGATGGCGCCGCGCGGCGACATGAGTCCCACGGACGATGCGCTGGCGGGGGCCATCCGGGCGGCCCGCCGGGCCGGGATGACCGTCCTGCTGATGCCGATCCTCTACGTGGATCGCATGGAGGAAGGGGAGTGGAGGGGGACCATCTCCCCGCCCGACTGGACGGCGTGGTTCGCGGCCTACGAACGGTTCATCCTCCACTATGCCCGGATCGCCCAGCGCGAGCAGGTGGAGTACTTCGCCGTCGGCTCGGAGCTCTGCTCCACCGAGTCGCGCCGGGAGGAGTGGGCCGTTCTCATCGCCGGCGTGCGCCGGGTCTACGCCGGGAAGCTCACCTACTCCGCCAACTGGGACCATCGCCGTGGTATCGCCTTTCTGGACAAGCTGGATCTGCTGGGCATGAACGCCTACTTCGAGCTGGCCGGCGACGATGGCAAGGGGGGGGACTCGGAGGAGGCGCTGCACGCCGCCTGGGGGCCGATCCGGGAGGAGATCGAGGCATGGCGGCGCCAGACGGGGTTGGATATCATCCTGACCGAAGTCGGGTACCCCAGCCGGGCAGGGGGGCTTGCCGACCCCTGGAACTACGAGGCCCCCGGACCCCCCGACCCCGCGGCCCAGCTCCGGGGATACCGGGCTTTCCGGCGCGCCTGGCAGGGCGATCCGCACCTGCACGGAGTATATTTCTACCTCTGGTGGGGGGAGGGGGGGCCCGGCGACACCGGGTACACCCCCCGGGGCAAGCCCGCCGAGGCGGTCGTCCGGGACTGGTACCTGGGCGAGAGGGTGGACGGAAGGGAGCGTCGAGAGCCATGAAGAAAGCCGTTGCCGCCATGCTGCTCCTGGCCGGCTGGGCCGCCGCCGGCCAGCCTGCCTGGGCCGAGAAGCTGATCGTGTTCAAGAATGGCAAGGCGATGCGTGCCAAGTCGATCGTCCCCGAGGGGGAGTGGCTCAAGTGCGAGTTCGACGACAAGAACTACATGATGATCAAGGCCTCGCTGGTGGAGGGGATCCAGGAGGCGGCCGTCGGGTCGCGTGACGCCGAGCTGAGGACCAACCAGGTGGCCATCGGATCCGGGCCCACCGGCCGCGCGCCCGCCCAGTTCGCCCCAGAAGGGCTCCAGCAGCACGAGGTCCTGGCCGCCCAGCAGCAGCAACAGCAGGAGGCTCAGGACCAGGCGGAGCTCCAGCAGGCGATCGCCGAGGAGCGCGAGGCGATGCGGCGCCAGGGCCAGCCCGGGCCGACCACCGCCCTGCGCGGCCGCGGGATCGGCGTCCCGCTCGATCAACAGCAGCAACAGCAAGGGGTCATCCCGGGCCTGCAGCCGCTCAACCAGGTCAACACGCCCTTCTCCAGCCGCCGCGGCCTCAGCCCGCGCCAGGGTCTCCTCAAACGGGGCGGAGCCGCCCAGGGCGAGCAGAGCCAGCCGCCGCCGGAAGAGAGCCAGGACTGAAGCCTCCCCATCCCGTGGTCATCGGAATCACCGGCCCCAACGCCGCCGGCAAGGGAGAGGTGGCCGCGTACCTCGTGGCGCGCGGGTTCGCCTACCATTCCCTCTCCGACGTGCTGCGCGAGGAGCTCGACAAGCAGGGGCTCCCGCCGACGCGCGAGAACCTGATCGCCCGGGGCAACGCCCTGCGGGCCGAGCAGGGAGCGGGGGTGCTCGCCGAACGGATCACCCCCCGCCTGACCGGACGGGACGTGGTGGACTCGATCAGGAACCCGGCGGAGGTCGAAGTGCTGCGGCGCCGCCCCGGCTTCGTCCTGCTGGGCGTGGACGCGCCGATGGAAGAGCGCTTCCGCCGGGCCGTGGCGCGCGGCCGCCCCGGGGACGGGCCCGGCCTGGAGGAGTTCCGGGCCCGGGAAGCCCGGGAGAACAGCCCCGACCGGACGCGCCAGCAGCTCGCCCGCACCTTCGCCATGGCCGACCGGACGCTCCGCAACGACGCCACGCTGGAGGTCCTTCACTCGAGGGTGGAGGCCCTTCTGGCCGAGATCGCTCAGTCGTCCCCGTAGCGGGCCCAGGCGCGGTACCGCCGCGCGGCCTCGCGGCGAGGGCGGCGGAAGGCGAAGATCAGGATGGCGCCGGCCACGAACCCGCCGATGTGGGCGAAAAAGGCCACGCCTCCGCCCGTGGACGAGGTCATGTTGGAGAGGACCACCTGGTAGACGAACCAGAGGCCCAGCATCAGGACCGCCGGCAGGTAGACCAGCCGGATGAAGAAGAAGATGGGGATCATCGTGAGGACCCGGGCATGAGGGAACAGCACCATGTACCCCCCCAGCACCCCGGCGATCGCGCCGCTGGCGCCGATCATGGGGACCTCGGAGCCGGGCATGGCCACGATCTGCGCCGCCGCGGCGGCCAGGCCGCTCACCAGGTAGAACAGGGCGAACCCGGCGTGCCCCGCCTCGTCCTCGACGTTGTTCCCGAAGATCCAGAGATAGAGCATGTTGCCGGCCAGGTGCATCAGGTCGCCGTGCAGGAACATGGACGTCAGGAAGGTGAGAGGCAGCGGGAGATGGGGCTCGAATCGGACCGCGGACGTGACCTCCGCCGGGATGAGGCCCATCTTGAAGACGAGCTCCTCGATCTCCGGACCAAGGCTCATCTCGTAGAGGAAGACCAGGATGTTGGCCGCCAGCAGGACGACCGTCACCACGGGGGCGCTGCGGCTGGGATTGTCGTCTCGAAGCGGGATCACGGCAGCATCCTAGCACCCTTGATCGCCGCCCCCCGAACCCATACCCTGTCGCCATGCCGGCCCAGTCCACTCTGATCCTGCCGCAGGACTACTTCACCCTCTCCGAGGAGGCGGCGATGCCCCGCATCGCCGAGGCCAGGCGCCGCCTCGGGCGCAGGCTGATGATCCTCGGGCACCACTACCAGCGCGACGAGGTCATCCAGTTCGCGGACAAGACCGGCGACTCCTTCGGCCTCTCCCGCCAGGCGGCGGCCAACCAGGACGCCGAGACCATCGTGTTCTGCGGGGTCCACTTCATGGCCGAGAGCGCCGACATCCTGACCCGGCCGGAGCAGGCGGTGATCCTCCCCGACATGGCCGCCGGGTGCTCGATGGCCGACATGGCCGACCTGGCCCAGGTGGAGGACGCCTGGGACGAGATCGCGGACGCGCTGGGAGACGGTCCGGGCGTGATGCCCATCACCTACATCAACTCGGCCGCCGACCTGAAGGCCTTCGTGGGACTCCACGGCGGGGCCGTCTGCACCTCGTCCAACGCCGCTCCGGTCATCCGGTGGGGTCTCTCCCGGCGGGCGAAGCTGCTGTTCTTCCCCGACCAGCACCTGGGGCGCAACACCGCGGCCGCCATGGGCATCCCGCTCGACGAGATGGTGGTGTGGGACCCGCGCCGGCCCGCGGGGAGCCTGGGCGGCAACACCCCCGAGAGCCTGCGGCGGGCGCGGATCATCCTGTGGCGGGGCCACTGCCAGGTCCACCAGCGCTTCCTCCCCGAGCATGTCCGGTCGTTCCGGGACAAGTTCCCCGGCATCCAGGTGATCGTCCACCCCGAGTGCAGCTACGAGGTCGTCCAGATGGCCGATCTGTCGGGCTCCACGTCGTTCATCATCGACACCATCACCCGGGCGCCTTCCGGCACGAGCTGGGCGGTGGGGACCGAGATCCACCTGGTGGACCGCCTGCGCCGGGCGCACCCCGACAAGTTCATCAGCAGCCTCGTCCCCGGCGTCTGCCTCTGCTCCACCATGAACCGCATCGACCCGCAGCACCTGCTCTGGGTCCTGGAAGAGCTGGAGCGGGGGGAGATCGTCAACCGGATCAAGGTCCCCGAGCCGGTCGCGTCGAGGGCCAGGCTGGCGCTGGACCGGATGCTCGCCATCTCCTGACCTTGACAGGCCCGGAGCCGCGCCCGGATAATGTCGCCGTCGTGCGACGCCACTGCTCATGAGCGAAGCGATCACCGGTAACCTCGACCTGCCTCTCTCCCGTGACGAAGGCGCCGCCGGCCCGGTGCGCCTCCTGCACCGCATCCATTCGCCCGCCGACCTCAAGAGCTTCACCGTCGCCGAGCTCAAGCAGCTCGCCGTGGAGCTGCGAGACGACCTGGTCAGCGTGGTGGCGCGCACCGGCGGCCACCTGGCCCCGTCGCTCGGCGTGGTGGAGCTCACCATCGCCCTGCACTACCTGTTCGACTCTCCCAGGGACAAGATCGTCTGGGACGTGGGGCACCAGGCCTACGTCCACAAGATGCTGACCGGCCGCCGCGCCCAGCTCCCCACCATACGGCAGCACGGAGGGCTCTCCGGCTTCCTGCGCCTGGCCGAAAGCGAGCACGATGCCTTCGGCGCCGGCCACGCCAGCACCTCCATCTCCGCGGCGCTGGGCATGGCCACCACCCGGGACCTGATGGGTGAAAAGTTCTACGTGGTCACGGTCACCGGCGACGGGGCGATGACCGGGGGACTGGCCTACGAGGCGCTCAACAACGCCGGGCACGCCGGCCGCAGCATGCTGGTGATCCTCAACGACAACGAGATGTCCATCTCGCCCAACGTGGGGGCGATCTCCCGCTACCTCACCAGCCTGAGCACCAACCCCTTTCTCAAGAAGCTGCGCGACGAGGCCTACGAGCTGATCGAGCGGCTCCCCGCGGGCACCACCGCGGCCGAGGTGGCCAACCGGCTGGAGCGCAACCTCAAGAACGTCCTGGTCCCAGGGGCGCTGTTCCAGGCGCTGGGCTTCCACTACTTCGGCCCCATCGACGGCCACGACCTGGACGGCCTGCTCGACGTCATCCCCAGGCTGAGGGACCTGGAAGGACCGGTGCTCCTGCACGTGATCACCAAGAAGGGGCGCGGCTACTCCTTCGCCGAGGAGGACCCCAACACCTACCACGGGCTCAACCCCTTCGACGTGGCCTCGGGCAAGAGCCTGCCGGCCAAGAAGGCGCCGCCGGCCTACACCTCGGTGTTCGCCCAGGCGGCCTGCGACCTGGCGCGGACGGACCAGCGGGTGGTGGCGGTGACGGCGGCCATGGCCGACGGCACCGGGCTGGTGGCGTTCCACAAGGAGTTCCCGGACCGCTTCTTCGACGTCGGGATCGCCGAGGCGCACGGAGTGACCTTCTGCGCGGGCATGGCCCTGCAAGGGCTCCGGCCGATCGCCGCCATCTACTCGACCTTCCTTCAGCGGGCCTACGACCAGATCATCCACGACGTGGGCGTGCAGGACATCCCGGTGATCTTCTGTCTGGACCGGGCGGGGCTGTGCGGGCCCGACGGCCCGACCCACCACGGCGTCTTCGACCTGACCTACCTCAGGGCCGTCCCCAACGTCATCGTGGCCGCGCCCAAGGACGGCGTGGAGCTGCGCAACCTTCTCTACACGGCCGTCAAGCAGACCGCCCACCCCTTCGCCATCCGCTACCCCAAGGAGTCGTGTCCGGCGGACCCGTCGGGCACGCCGTTCGAGGCCATCCCGATCGGGAGCTGGGAGCGGCTCGGGGAGGGGAAAGAGGTCGCCCTTCTGGCGGTCGGCACGATGGTCGAGCACGCCCGGAAGGTCCGCCAGGGACTGGCCGAGGCGGGGGTGGAGGCGGCGCTCATCAACTGCCGCTTCGTCAAGCCGATGGACACCGCCATGCTGGCCGAGCTCGCCGCCCGCCACCGCCTGCTGGTGACGCTGGAGGAGAACACCCTGCGGGGCGGCTTCGGCAGCGGAGTGTACGAGGCCCTCAACGAGATCGGGATGGACGCCGTTCCCCGCCTCCTCCACTTCGGCCTGCCCGACAGGTTCATCCTGCACGGAGGCCGGGCGGAGCTGTTCGCCGAGATCGGGCTGTCGGTCCCCCAGATCCAGGCGTCGGTCCAGCGAGCCCTCCGGAACCATGCCTGATCAGGACGTCCCGGCGGCGACGCCGGTCCCCAGGATGTCCGTGTCCGCCGCGTCGCTGTCGTCCGTCAAGAGCGACCTGGCCATCGCCTTTCTCTTCGAAGCCGACCGCCCGGTGGTCCCGGGTGCCGGCAACGGGCCCCTGCAGCGCGCCCTCTCGCTGGTGGCCCGGCAGGAAGGGTTCCGGGGCAAGCGCCGGGAGGTGCTGGTCTGGCACTCCGCCGGCCGCTTCCCGTCGGCGAGGTACATGCTGGCGGGGCTGGGCCCCAAAGATTCCTTCTCCACCGACGCGGTGAGGGACGCCTTCGGCGCCGCCGCCCGCCGGGCCACCGCGACCCCCGCCCGCACCCCCGCCCGCGTCGCCGCCGCGCTCCCCGCCCCCCCCCACGCCGGGGAGGGTCCCGGGACAGAGGCGATCGC
>DATEEA010000154.1:0-10759 GCA_035281445.1 Candidatus Polarisedimenticolia bacterium | reverse complement strand
ATAGGACGAGCCGGCCGCAAGAAGATCGAATCAGGAGCACGAGCCGGGACGTAATCCGGCGGAAGCCCGGGCGCGGAAAATTGATCATGTCGCCGGAAAAGGGAGCATCATTTCGATTAGCCTTGGTCAACAGCCTGTTAGAAGGGCAAGACCTCCAGAGATTAACGAGCAACAACCGTGAGAACACGGCTTCGTTCGTGTCCCCCTTCTTGGGGCTGGCTGCAGGAGCAAGAGCGCTGTAGGGATGCCTTCTAACAACGCTGTGAACCTGACGGCGAGCGGCGCGTCATTACCCCCGCCTGCGAACCATCACGGCGGTGGGAGCGTCGAAGTAGTTGAGCCGCTCGCCGCAAGTTACGGCGGGCGTTATGCCCACTTTGCAGATCGGTTGACCGCGACCTACGTTGTAGTTATACTGTAGTTCGTGTCGCTACGCTTCGAATGGGATGAGTCGAAGGACCGCGAGAACCAACGCAAGCACGGCGTGTCCTTCGCAGAAGCGATGACGGTGTTTTCAGACGAGCACGCCTTGTTCCAGGCAGACACCGAGCATTCACACCACGAGGACAGGTTCCTCCTGCTTGGCCTCAGCGCGTCGCTTGTTGTGTGCCACTGCTATCGCACCCGGGCCGACGTGATCCGCATCATCTCCGCGAGAAGGGCAACTCGTCGTGAGCGGTCAACCTATAACCGACGGTGGAAGCCATGAAGAAGGAATACGATTTTTCCAAGGCGCAGCGTAATCCGTACGCTCGAAGGCTGAAGCGCCAGGTCACGATTCGGCTCGACGAAACGACCATCCGATACTTCAACGAGCTCGCGTCAGAGACTGGCATCCCATATCAGACACTGATCAACCTGTACCTTCGAGACTGTGCGGCTTCGGGCAAGAAGTTGTCGCTGAACTGGCTCAGTCACGCAGGCGCATAACTGCACCCGGCACCCGCCGGCGGGCGGGGCGTCGTTACTACCGATCAGTGGCTGTGATTTCGGAGCCGGCCCGCTGCAGAGTTGAGCCGCCCGCCGCGGGTGAGCGTGGGCGTTATGCGGCCAGACCTCGATCGCGAGCTCGACGGCCTCGACGCGCTTCGCGTCGCGCTCGTCGTCTGGCCCCAGCGTGTCTTCGAGAATCGCCTCCAGCCACTCGATGGCTTCCTGCGGTGTCATAGCAGCCCCTTCTCTCCAAGACCATGAGGTGGTCGTAGAGCCCGATGCCTGGGTGATGAAGGGGTTCCGTCTGGCCTCGGGTGGCAGGCCTCGCGTCTGGTAGAATCGGCAACTGGAGGGCCAGGCCATGAGCGCGTGTCGTCGGGCGGCCGTCTCGGCCGCGTGGTCCGTCTTGGTGTGGAGCGTCCTGGTGATGCACGGGAGTCCGGCCGCGTCGCCCCGGGAGGGCGGCGCTTCGAGCGAGCCCAACGTCCTGCTGGCGGAGTGGACCGGGCCCTACGGCGGGGTCCCGGCCTTCGACCGGCTGGACCTGTCGCAGCTCAAGCCGGCCCTCGAATCGGCGATGGCCGGGCACCTGCGCGAGCTGGAGGCGATCGCCGCCGACCCCGCCCCCGCCACCTTCGAGAACACCATCGCCGCCATGGAGCGATCCGGCCGGACCATGAGCCGGGTGTCGGCGTACTACGGCCTGTGGAGCGCCAACCTCTCCACGCCCGAGTTCAGGGCGGTGCAGACCGAGATGTCACCCAGGCTGGCCGAGTACCGGTCGGCCATCACCCAGAACGCCAGGCTCTTCGCACGGGTGCGCGCCGTGCACGAGGGCAAGGAGAGCCTCCGTCCGGACCAGCGGCGGCTGGTCTGGCTGATCCACGACGACTTCGCCCGCAACGGCGCCCGCCTCGAGGGGGAGGCACGCAGGCGCTACGCGGAGATCAACAAGAGGCTGGCGGAGCTCCACACCCTTTTCGGCAACAACGTGCTGGCCGACGAGGAGGGCTTCGTGGAGTTCATCACCAAGGAGCAGCTCGGCGGGCTGCCCGACTCCTTCGCGAAGTCGGCGGCCGCCGCGGCGAAGGAGCGGGGCAGGCCGGACGCCTACGCCATCACCAACACCCGCTCGTCCATCGAGCCCTTCCTGACCTTCTCCACCGAGCGCGGCCTTCGGGAGAAGGTCTGGCGGACCTACGTCTCGCGCGGGGACAACGGCGGCGAGCACGACAACAACAAGGTGATCGCCGAGATCCTCGCCCTGCGGCACGAGCGATCGAAGCTCCTGGGGTACGAGCACTACGCCGCGTGGCGCCTCGAGGACAGGATGGCCGGCCAGCCGGAGCGCGCTCTGGATCTGCTGATGGCCGTCTGGCCGGCGGCGGTGGGGCGCGTGAAGCAGGAGGTCGCCGCCATGCAGGCGCTGGCGGACAAGGAAGGGGCCGGGATCACCATCGCTCCCTGGGATTACCGCCACTACGCCGAGAAGGTCCGCCGCGAGACGTTCGACCTCGACTCCGACGAGGTGAAGCAGTACCTGCAGCTCGACAAGCTGCGGGAGGCCATGTTCTACGTGGCCGGCCGCCTCTTCGGTCTCCATTTCACCCCCATCACCGACGGCTCGGTCCCCCTGTTCCACGAGGATGTCAAGGTGTGGAAGGTGTCGCGCGCCGGCTCCGGCGAGCTGGTGGGCCTGTGGTACCTGGATCCCTACGCCCGGCCGGGCAAGCGATCGGGCGCCTGGGCCACCACCTACCGCAGCCACGAGACGTTCGAAGGCAAGAGGACGGTGCTGGGATCGAACAACTCCAACTTCATCGAAGGACCCCCCGGCGAGCCCGTGCTGATCTCCTGGAACGACGCCGAGACGCTGTTCCACGAGTTCGGCCACGCCCTGCACTACTTCTCCTCCAACGTCGCCTACCCCACGCTCAACGGCGGGGTGAGGGACTACACGGAGTTCCAGTCGCAGCTTCTGGAGCGCTGGCTCCTCACCGACGAGGTCATCGGCGGCTACCTGGTCCACCACGCCACCGGCCGGCCGATCCCGGGGGAGCTGGTTGCCAGGATCAGGAAGGCGGCCACCTTCAATCAGGGGTTCGAGACCACCGAGTACCTGGCCTCGGCCCTGATGGACATGCGCTTCCACATGACCGATCCGGCGGGGATGGATCCCGCCGCGTTCGAGCGGAAGGTGCTGGGAGAGCTGGGAATGCCCAGGGAGGTGGTCATGCGCCACCGGAGCCCGCACTTCGGCCACGTCTTCTCGGGCGAAGGGTACGCGGCCGGCTACTACGGCTACATCTGGGCTGATGTGCTGACCTCCGACGCGGCGCAGGCCTTCGCCGAGGCTCCGGGCGGCTTCTACGACAAGGACCTCGCCAGGAAGCTGGTGGACCACCTGTTCGCGGTGCGCAACGCCGTCGACCCCGCGGAGGCCTACCGCGCCTTCCGAGGACGGGACGCCCGCATCGAGCCGCTGATGCGGGACCGGGGATTCCCCGTGCCGGCCGGCGGCCCGGCGAAGGGAGCACGCCGCTAGCGGCGGGGAGTGCCGGAGACCCGGCGGCGCCGGGAGCGAACCGGAGAACCGGTCCGCGCCCGGCGCGCTGGAAAGAGAAGGGGAGGAGCGGCGGCTACTGCAGCGCGGTCGCCTCGGACTGGACGCGATCGCGGGCGCGGATGATCTGGCCGCGGATCTCGCCGCCGGGAAAGTCGCCCGCGCCGGTGTTGATCGGCTCGATCCCGTCATTGGTGTGGACGTTGACGTAGGTCCCGCCCGAGCGCATCGCCGCGATCAGGACCGAGATGTCCTGCCCGGCCAGCGGGCCTCGCAGGTTGGCCGTGCGGATCACGCCTGTGGCCAGCACGCCTTCCACCGGGCCGCCTCCGGGAGGGAAGTCCCCGGCCAGGAAAGCCACCACGGGAGCGTTGACGCCCGGAGGGCCGAGGTGGATGTGCGCCGCGGTCACGTTGGTGATGTCGGAGACGATCAGCCTGTAGGCGATGGCGTTTCCGTCTTCGATCAGCTTGAATTGGGCGTTGCCGGTGGCGGCGGTGGGCCGGGGAGGGACCTCGTTCAAGCCGGAAAGACCGGTGAGGAAATCGGGCGGCGTGGCGACGAACTGGGCGGCCGCGAACCCGCCGGCGGCGGCGGCGATCACGGCCCCGAACAGGACGTACGACAGCGGTTTTCTCATGACACCTCCGACGAACGTGATGGGAGCGCCCCGGGCGCTCGGGCTGTGACGTTGCGACTCTATACCGTCCGGACCGCGGGGAATGCAGCCCGTGGCAGTCCGCTTCTGCTCAAAGGAGACAGCGCATGCGCGTTCCGGTCCTGACTCTCGTCCTCTTCCTGGCGCTGTCGGCCGCGGCGCCGCCGCAGCCCCTCGCCGCGCCGCCGAGCCGGTCCCTGGGAGACCTTTCCAGGGTGGGGAAGGTGGACTTCCCCACTTCGTGCAGCCCGCAGGCGCAGCCGGAGTTCCTGCGCGGGGTCGCCCTGCTCCATTCCTTCTTCTACGACGAGGCCCGCCGGGCCTTCGAGGCCGCGGCGGCCGCCGACCCCGCGTGCGCCATGCCTCACTGGGGATCGGCCATGACCTGGTTCCACCCGATCTGGGCTCCCCCCTCCGCGGAGGAATGGGCGAAGGGGCTGGAGGCGATGGAGAAGGCCGAGCGGGCCGGCGGAGGGACGCCGCGCGAGCGGGACTACATCGCCGCCCTGGCGCGCTTCTACCGCAGCGGCGCCTCCGCCGGCGAAGGCTCGGGGCCGGCACCCCAGGGGTGCCACGGGCCGACGGTGCACGAGAGCCGCCGCAAGGCGTTCCGCGAAGTCTTCGAGACCCTGCATGCGGCCTACCCGGACGACCCCGAGGCCGGCGCGTTCCTGGCCCTGGCCATGGTCAAGCCCAACCCGCTGAAGGAGGACCTGCCGGTGCAGCTCCAGGCCGCCGGCATCCTGGAGCCGCTGTGGAAGCAGAACCGCGATCATCCCGGCGTCGTGCACTACCTCATCCACGCCTACGACCATCCGTCGCTGGCCGCCCGAGGGACGGCGGCCGCCGATCACTACGCCGCGATCGCCCCTGGGTGCCGCACGCCCTGCACATGCCCTCCCACATCTACACGCGGCTGGGGAGCTGGCAGGAATCGATCCGCAGCAACGGCGCCTCGGCCGAGGCGGCGCGCGCCCACGCGGCGCGCCATCATCCCGGCGCGACCAGCTTCGAGGAGCTCCACGCCCTCGACTACCTGGTCTACGCCCACCTGCAGCGGGGAGACGACGCCGAGGCCCGTCTCCTCGTGGAGCACGCCTCGAAGGTGGAGCGCACGTTCCCGGAGTCCGACTTCGCCGCGGCCTACGCCCTGGGAGCGATCCCCGCGCGCTACGCGGCGGAGCGGCACGCCTGGAAGGAGGCGGCGGCGCTGCCTCCCGCCGGCCATCCCATGATGGAGAGCTTTCCCTACGACGCCGCGCACATCGAGTTCGTACGCGCCCTGGGACAGCTCCGCACCGGCGACGCGCAGGGCGCCGGCGGCACCCTGCGCCGGCTGGCCGAGCTGCGCGAGAAGACCACCGACCCGCGGGCCGCCTATTTCGGCCAGCAGCTCGACATTCAGAGCCGGGCCATCGAGGCCCTCCTCGAACTGGCCGAAGGCAGGACGGAGCAAGCCCTCGCCTCGCTGCGGGTTGCGGCCGACCAGGAGGACGCCCTGGGCAAGAGCCCGGTCAGCCCCGGGAGCATCTACCCCGTGCGGGAGCTCCTGGGTCGGGCCCTGCTCGACTCCGGGCGGCCTGCCGACGCGCTGGCCGCATTCCGCCGGTCGATCGAGCTGAACCCGGGCCGCTTCAACGCCCTGGACGGAGCGGCCCGCGCGGCGGCCGCCGCCGGGCTGGGCGACGAGGCGCGCGCCCACTACAGCCGGCTGCTGGAGGTCGCCGCCCCCGGGGCCTCCTCGCGCCCCGCCCTGGCCGAGGCCCGGGCCTATCTGGCGAAGACCGAAAGGAGCTCCCCAGGAGGGAGCTGACGTCCTCGCGGCGGAGCGCGCCTGGCCGGGCTGATCGTGATCGGGCACCCGCCGGCCCCCGGCCCGCGGCCCGGCGCGCCGGCTGAGGCCGTCCGTTCGGTTTCACCCGGTTCGTCGTTGTTCTCCATGACGACCATCTCGTGGAGGGGACGACGTGGCCCGGCTGCCGGGAAGGCGTGATGCACGGGGGTTCTCCGGGAAGGTGCGTGTATACTCGCCGCACGCCGGAGGAGGCGGGGCCGGCGCCGACCATGGGACAGGACGAATCGAGAGCAGGCCGCGGCGATCCGCGCGGCCTCGTGTCGAGCCGGGAGCTCGCCGAGCGGGCCCGCGGCGGAGACCGCGAGGCGCTGGATCGGCTCGTGGAGCGCTACCTCCCGGGGCTGCGCCGGTGGGCGGCGGGCCGCCTGCCCCGCTGGGCGCGCGAGCAGGTGGACACCGACGACATGGTGCAGGACGTGCTGATGGCCACCCTCCGGAACGTGGAGCGGTTCTCGCCCCGGCGCGACGGGGCGCTCGGGGCCTATCTGCGGCGCGCTCTCGACAACCGGGTGAAGGACGAGATCCGCAGGGTGCGCCGCCTCCCCCCGAGGGACGAGCTGGCCGACGAGCACGCCGACCGGGCGCCCGGGCCGCTGGAGGAGGCGGTCGGCGCGGAGGCTCTGCGCCGCTACGAGCGGGCGTTGTCCAGCCTGCCGGAGGACGACCGGGAGCTGATCCTGGCGCGCATCGAGATGGGGATGGGCTACGACGCCGTGGCCGCCGCCACCGGCAAGCCCAGCGCCGAGGCCGCCAGGATGGCCGTGGGGCGCGCGCTGGTCAGGCTGGCCAGGGAGATGGACCATGAATGAACCGCGAGGCCGCCACGAAGGGGTGGCCATGCTGGTGGCGGACGGCCGGCCGGTGGACTGGGACGGCCTGCTCGACGGCGCCCGGGACGACGCCGACCGCCGGGTGCTGCGCCACCTCCGGCTGGTGGAGAGCGTGGCCCGCGCCCACCGGGAGGGCGCCCTCGATCCGGACGCCGGCGCATCCGCGCCGACGCTGACCCTGCCCGGTCTGCGCGGAGGCGAGGCGCGACCGCTGGCCGGGCGCTGGGCCCACCTGGAGCTGAAGGAGAAGCTGGGAGAAGGAGCCTTCGGAGAGGTCTACCGGGCCTGGGATCCCGCGCTGCAGCGCGAGGTGGCGCTGAAGGTGCTGAAGGCCCGCGGGGAAAGACCAGGCCGCGCCTCGTCCGGGGTCCTGGAGGAGGCGCGCCTGCTGGCCCGCGTGCGCCACCCCAACGTGGTCACGGTGCACGGCGCCGAGGAGGTGCAGGGCCGGGTCGGCTTCTGGATGGAGCTGATCCGCGGCCGCTCGCTGGCGCGGCTGCTCCGGGAACAGGGCCCCTTCGGCCCCCACGAGGCCGCCCTGGTGGGTCTCGACCTCTGCCGCGCCCTGGCCGCCGTGCACCGCGCCGGCCTGATCCATCGCGACGTGAAAGCGGAGAACGTCATGAGGGAGGAAGGAGGCCGGATCCTGCTGACCGATTTCGGGGCCGGGATCGAGGCCGGTCCGGAGTCCGGCTCGTCCGGAGCGTCCCTGTCGGGTACGCCGTACTGCATGGCCCCCGAGCTCTTCCTGGGCTCGCCGGCTTCGCCCCGCTCCGATGTGTACAGCCTGGGCGTGCTGCTGTACCGGCTGGTGACCCGGGCTTACCCCGTGGAGGCGGCGAGCTGGGGCGCGCTGCTCGAGAAGCACCGGAGGCGCGAGTGCAGGCTGCTGCGCGACGAGCGGCCGGACCTGCCCGCCGGGTTCCTGGCCGCGGTGGAGAGGGCGCTGTCCTGGAGTCCGGAGGATCGCTTCGCCACCGCGGGAGAGATGGAGCGGGCGCTGTCGCGGGCGCTGGCGGGCGCCGGCGCGCCGGTCGAGCCCACCCTGGACGGGGCGGTCCGGGCACGGCGCTGCCGCCGTCGCCGGTGGATCGCCGCCGTCGCCGTCGTGGGCGGGCTCCTGGCGGGCGGGCGGTACCTGGCCCTGCGCTGGAGCCCGGGCGGCGCTCCGGCGGGGCCGGCCGCTGCCGCGTCCCCGGCCGCCTACAGCGTGGAGGCGGCCCTCTACCGGCTGCCCGCCGGCGGGGGCGCCCGCGAGCTGCTGGGGCAGGGAGACCGGCTGGCGCTGGGAGACAACCTGAGCCTGGAGTTCAGCGCCTCGGCGCCGGTGCACGTGTACGTGATCAACGAAGACGAGCAGGGGCGCGCCTACGCCCTCTTTCCGCTCCCCGGCCTCGACTTGCAGAATCCCCTGCCCGCGGGCTCGCGGCACCGCCTGCCCGGATCGAGGGGAGGCAGCGAGGTGTCGTGGACCGTGGACTCCGAAGGTGGCCGGGAGCAGCTGCTCGTGCTGGCCAGCCCGGGGCGCCTCGTGGAGTTCGAGGCGGAGATGAGCGGCCTGGCCCGGGCCGGGGAGACCGCGGTGGCGCTGCCCGACGCCGCCAGGGTCAGGCTGCGGGGGATCGGCGGGCTGTCCGAGCGGCCCGGGGCCGCGCGCGCGGCGGCCGCATCGCCGCTGTTCGAGCTGGCCGAGCGCCTGGCGGCGGGATCCCAGGTCGCCCGGGGCGTGTGGCTGAGGCGGATCGAGCTGGAGAACCCGCGCCGCTGAGCGGCGCACAACGGGTCGCGGCCGCCGCGGGGGGAGCGGGCCGGGCCGGGAGGAGCTGATGTCGGGCGTTCGAGGGCGGGCCCTGGGGGTCAAGCTGGCGGTGCTCGTTTCGGCGTGCGCGCTGGGAGCTCCCGCCTCGTGGTTGGAGGCGGCGATCGTCAAGATCCAGGACCGGAAGTTCCCCACCGGGAAGTTCTGTCCCTTGGAGTCCCGGGCGGAGGCCGGGGCCGATCTTTCGTTCGTCGCCCCCGCGGCGACGGTGAGGATCCGCTTCTCCGCGGCCAACCTCGACGGTGGAGGGGCCTGGAACGCCCTGCGCATCGACAACGTGGCGTTGGTGGCGAAGGCCGTCTTCGACGCCCACCAGACCGGTCCCGTTCCCGGCTTCGAGGACTGCTACGACCCCATGCCTCCTCCCGGGCAGACGACCGGGGGGCTCCCCGAAGCGCCGGCGTACGACTTCAACGCGGCCGGCACGGTGGAGATCGTGCTGGATCGGTTCGACTCCTCGGCCGCGGAATGGTCGGGGCCGCACATCGCCTTCGCCGCCGGCGTCACGGCGCCTTCCGACCCGGCCTCGGGAGAGGGCTTCTCGGGGGGATCCCTGCTGCTGGGCGAGGAGTCGGACGGGCAGGTGACCGTCAGCGCCGCCCGGCTCGCCGGCGGGCTGACGCCGGGAGCGCCGTACGTGCTGACCGCCTGGTGGTCGGCCCTGGGGAACAACCCCCTCACCCTGTCCATCGAGGTGCCGTGCGCCGATCAGGACGCCGACGGGCAGGTGCTGTGCACCGCCTGCGACCTCGCCCCCGGCGAGGCGTGCGGCGACTGCGACGACCTGAATCCCCGCTGCGGCGTCAGCTGCGCCGACGCCGATGGTGACGGCTGGTGCCCGCCGGCCGACTGCAGCGACGCCGCGGCGACCTGCACCGCCGACTGCATCACCGACGCCGACCTGGACGCGACGCCGGACTGCCGCGACGGCTGCCTCGACGCCGACGGGGACGGCTACGGCTCCCCGGGAGGAGGCGGGAACGACTGCCTGGGGGCCGACTGCGACGGCGGCAACCCCTGGTGCAACGTGAGCTGCACAGACGCCGACGGCGATGGCCACTGCCTGCCCGGAGACTGCCAGGACGGCAACCCGGCGGTGGCCGACGGACTGGCCGAGGTGAACGACTGCATCGACCAGGGGTGCCCGGGCGACCAGGGCTACGGCGTGATCGACGAGCTCGGCCCGGCCGCGGGGTTCTCCGGGCCCGGGACCTCCACGTTCTCCTGGCCGGCCCAGCCGGGCGCGCTCGGCTATCTGGCCGTCCGCTCCGGATCGCCTCATTTCCCTCCGGGCTGCGTCGTCCAGACCACCGCCACGGCCTCCTGGACCGACGCGGCGCTCCCCCCGCCCGGAGAGATCTTCCATTACCTGGCCCGGGCCCAGTCCGAGTGCAAGGGGAGCTACGGACAGGGCTCGTCGGGGGAGGAGCGCGCCGCCCTCTGCGGGATGGAGACCGCCTGCGGGAACATGCTGGACGACGACGGCGACGGCCCCGCCGATTGCGCGGACGCCGATTGCGCGGGCACCGCAGGCTGCCGCGCCGCGGAGTTCGTCTTCGACGACTCGCCGGACGACGACATCCAGCCGGCCGATCTTTACGATTTCCTCCAGGCCACGCCGGCCGGCGGCGGCGACTACATCTTCTTCGAGATCGCGCAGAACCCCTCCCGGGCCGTCGCCTGGTGCTCGGTCAACGCGGGGTTCTACAGGACCAGCTACCTCGATCTCGCCCCCACGTTCGGGTCGAACGTCTCGGGGAGCTGGAACCGCTGGGTGCGCTCGCCGTCCACGGGCGGCGCGTGGCAGGGGCCGCTGACCGCGCCCCTGGCGAACACGTTCGGCGACGACTGCTTCGGTCCTTATTCCTGGTGCTCGGAGCAGTTCAGTCCCGAGCCCCAGAACGCGATCTTCCCCGATCGCGTCAACGACTGCGAGGCGTACGATCTGGCCACCGGGGCGTGCGGATCGACGACCGGTGAGACCTGGCGGCTCACCATCCGCGTGGCCTCCTCCCGCCAGGCGGCGTGCGGGTTCTGATCGGGCCGGCCGTCCTCCTCCTGGCCGCGCTCGCGGTGCCGCCGGCCGCGGCCGCGGCCGGGG
>DATEEA010000153.1:0-13520 GCA_035281445.1 Candidatus Polarisedimenticolia bacterium | reverse complement strand
CGCGTCCGGCGCCGTCCCGGCGGCGGAGGCCGTGAAGATCACCTCCGACACCTTCGGCGGGCTCCAGGCGCGCTCCATCGGCCCGGCGGTGATGGGGGGGCGGATCGCGGCGCTCGACGCGATCCCCTCGTCGGCGGGGGCGCCCCTGACCATCTACGTCGGCGCGGCGAGCGGCGGCGTGTGGAAGTCCGTCAACGGCGGAGTGACCTTCAAGCCGGTCTTCGACGAGCACACGCAGTCCATCGGCGCCGTCACCATCGACCCGTCCGACTCGTCCACCGTCTGGGTCGGAACCGGCGAGTCCTGGGTCCGCAACAGCGTGTCGGTCGGCACCGGGGTCTACAGGACGTCCGACGGAGGCGAGACCTGGCAGCGGATGGGCCTGGAGGGCTCGGAGCGGATCGCCCGCATCGTGGTCAGCCCCAAGGACGGCAAGACGGTCCTGGTCTGCGCCACCGGGCATCTGTGGGACGCCCACGAAGAGCGCGGGGTCTATCGCACCGCCGACGGCGGCACGACGTGGGAGCGGACGCTGTTCGTCGACGCCGACACGGGATGCTCCGATCTGGCCATGGACCCGCAGGATCCGCGGGTGCTCTACGCCGGGATGTGGCAGTTCCGGCGGCGCCCCGACTTCTTCACTTCGGGCGGCCCGGGCAGCGGCCTCTACAAGTCCACCGACGGCGGCACGACCTGGAAGGAGCTGACGCAGGGACTGCCGGAGGGGGACAAAGGGCGCATCGCCGTGGCCGTGGCGCCGTCGCGCCCCAGCGTGGTGTACGCCGTGGTCGAGGCGAAGAAGACGGCCTTCTACCGCTCCGACGATCTGGGCGCCACGTGGCAGGAGACCAACGCCTCCTTCAACGTGCAGGTCAGGCCGTTCTACTTCGCGCTGGTGGTGGTGGATCCGCACGACCCCAACACCGTCTACAAGCCCGGCCTGACCTTCGCCCTGTCCACCGATGGCGGCCGTTCGTTCACCTCCCCGTTCAGCGCGGGCGCCGGCCGGGTGCATTCCGACCTGCACGCTCTGTGGATCAACCCCCGTGACACGCGCGAGCTGCTGCTGGGGACCGACGGGGGGCTCTACCACTCCCAGGATCAGGGGCGCAACTGGCGGTACGTGAACAACCTTCCCATCTCGCAGTTCTACCACGTCAGCTACGACATGCAGACCCCGTACTGGGTGTACGGAGGGCTCCAGGACAACGGCTCGTGGACCGGCCCGTCGGCCAGCATCGGGGGCATCGAGGCCCGGGACTGGAGCAACGTCGGCTTCGGCGACGGCTTCTGGACCTTCGCCGACCCCAACGATTCCGACACGATCTACTCGGAGTACCAGGGGGGAAGGCTCCTGAGGGTCACCCGCTCCACGTCCGAGGTGAAGGACATTCAGCCGTACGCCAGGGGAGGGGAGAAGAGCCTCCGCTTCAACTGGAACACGCCCATCCACCTGAGCCCCAACGATCCCGGGACCCTCTACGTCGGCTCGCAGTACCTGCTGCGGTCGCGTGACCGGGGCGAGACCTGGGAGCAGGTCTCGGAGGACCTCACCACCAACGACCCGGAGCGCCAGAAGCAGGCGCAGTCCGGCGGGCTGAGCATCGACAACTCCACCGCCGAGAACAACACCACCATCCACGCCGTCAGCGAGTCCCCGGGGCACCGCGACGTCCTCTGGGTGGGGACCGACGACGGGAACCTCCAGGTCTCGCGCGACGGGGGGAGGAGCTGGACCAACGTCGCGGCCAACGTCCCGGGGGTGCCGCCGGGCACGTGGGTGTCGAGCGTGCAGGCCAGCCGCCATGCGCCCGCCCGCGCCTACGTCACCTTCGACGGCCACCGCACCGGGGACATGCGGCCTCATGTGTTCCGGACCGACGACTTCGGCGCGACCTGGAGCTCCCTCGCCACCGAGGTCCTGGAAGGCTTCGCGCACGTGATCCGCGAAGACCTGGAGCATCCCGATCTGCTCTTCCTGGGGACCGAGCACGGCCTGTTCGTGACGCTCGACGGCGGGGCGCAGTGGGCGCGGTTCTCGGGCGGGTTTCCCAAGGTTGCCGTGCACGACATCGCCATCCATCCCCGGGAGCACGACGTCATCCTGGCGACCCACGGGCGGGGCGTGTACATCATCGACGACATCACCCCGCTGAGGGCCCTCACGCCGTCCATCCTGGAGAAGGACGTCGCACTCCTCCCGTCGCGTCCCTCCATCATGCCGATCCAGGGGACGCTCCAGGAGTTCACAGGCGACGAGCAGTTCGTAGGGCGCAACCCGAGCGAGGCCGCCCAGATCACCTACTGGCTCAGGAAGAGACACCTGTTCGGCGACCTCAAGGTGGAGGTGTACGACGAGCAGGGGAGGCTCATCTCCACCGTCCCCGGGACGAAGCGGGTGGGGATCAACCGGATCGAGTGGCCGATGAGGCTCAAGGCCCCCCAGCTTCCACCGTCCACCAGCCTGGTGCCGGCGTTCACCGGCCCGCGCGTGCCGGAAGGGACCTACACCCTGCGCCTGATCAAGGGGAAGGAAACCCTCGACGGGAAGGTGCGTCTGGTGGCCGATCCTCGATCGACCCACTCCCCCGAGCAGCGCCGCACGCAGCAGGTCGCGGCCATGAAGCTCTACCAGGAGCTGGAGCGGCTGACCTACGTGGCCGAGTCCGTGGCCGCCGCCCGCGCGCAGGCCGCCGCATCCGCCGAGGGGCTTCGGAAGAACGACCCTCTGAGGGCGCGCTTGATCAAGCTCTCCTCCGATCTGGAGGGCTTCGGCAAGGAGCTGGCGGCCAGCAGCGAGGCCGGGTTCGTGTCGGGCGAGGAGAAGCTGCGGGAGAAGATGGGGAACCTCTACGGCTCGATCAACCAGTACGAGGGCAGCCCCACCGGCTCGCAGCTCCAGAGGCTCGAGGATCTGCTCGCCGAGCTGGACAGCGCCTCGGCCCGCTTCGACGCCATCGTGGCCAAGGAGGTGGCCGCGGTGAACGCGCAGCTCCAGAAGCAGAAGCTGCCGGCCATCGGCGTCCTGCCGCGGGACGAGTGGCTGCGCCGCAAGGAGTCCGGCGAGGCCGCAGCCGGGGTCTCCGGCCTGGCTCTGTCCCCGAAGGCGGCCGGGGCGCTGCTGCGGATGACCGGGGGACTGCCGGTGCCCGCGGCGCGTTACTGACGCGGGGCGGAAGGGACGGGAGCGGGGGGCTCCAGCGAGCGCAGGGCAGCGGCAGCCAGGGCGTCGCGCGCCGGCGAGGGCGACCCGGCGGCCACGACCACGGTGGTTCCCTGGCGGCGGATGCTCGCTCCCTCGGGGAGCCCGCGCGTCCCCGACGCGAACTCCTCGGCGTCCCGCTCGGAGTCCCAGCGGCTGGCCAGGAGCGTCACGCGTCCGCCGCCGCCGCGGTAGAGCTGCCACCGGTCCCCCCCCCATCCCGCGGCGCAGTCGTTGGTCCAGCGCGCCGGCTGCGACACCTCGGCGCTGTCGAAGGCGGGGGTGGAGGCGCCGCACAGAAGCGCCACCGTGAGCTCGCCCAGGGAGCCGTCGGCGGCCAGGGACCATCCCTCGCCCAGCAAGGCCGACTGGTCGGACAGCGCCACCGGCCTGGGAGGATCGGCCTGGGCCGGGTCCCAGTACTTCTCCGGGTGCAGGAGCTGCTCGGTGGAGAGAGGCGGATCGCGGAACAGCCTGTCGAGGTCGGCGGGGCTCACCCCCTGGACGAGCCCCATGGGGTTGCCGCGAAGGGCCAGTGTCTGTCCGAGGACGTAGGGCGCCAGCAGCGATCGCTGGAGGACCGGCGGCGCCGCCTTGAGCTTCTCGGCGCGTCCGGCCTCGGAGCGGGCCAGCTCTTTGAGGATGTCCAGCGACAGGCGCCCCGCCTTGACCTCCCTCAGAAGGAAGGCGGTCATCACCAGGCTCCCCGAGCCTTCCACCACCGCCCCGGCCACCGCCGAGCGATCGGTGTCGTCCATGGCCTTCTCGAAGAACGCGTCGAGGGCGAAGTGCTGGTCGTCGAGGGCGTGGGTCAGCTCGTGCACGATCAGGACCGGGGCGATGGAGCGGGGCATGTCGTCCAGGACGTAGAAGGTGTCGGTGTCGGGGTCGTAGTAGCCGCCGGCCTGCTCCTCCAGCAGCGAGAAGACCGAGGCCTCCAGGTCCATCCCTTGCGGCAGCAGCCCCAGATCGACGTGGACGTCCTGCTCCGCCCGCAAGAGCTTCTCGGGCCAGAAGCGGGCCAGTCTCTTCTGGAAGTGCGCCCGGGCCACGGCGTCATCCACCATCCGGACCGGGACCGGCCGGGAGAAGGCCAGGCCTCGAAGCTCCTCCACGGCGGGCATCAGCTCCCGGGCCGCGGCGGCCGCCGCCTGTTCGGTCATCATCTCCTGAGGGGAGGAGCCGGCGGGCGCAGCCGCAGCCAGAGCGAAGGCGAGCGCCGCGGCCGCGCGGCGCGCGGCGCGTCGGTCTCGCGGGCGGTTCGTGGGGGTGGTCACGGGCGCCTCCTGAAGAGGCGCCACTATAGCGCGCCCGGCCGCGCGGCGGACGCTCAAGAGCCGAAGCTGAACCCGATCGACGCGCCGAGGTCCTCGGCGGTCTCGGACAGGCCGGCGAACAGCGCGGCGCGGAAGGTGGCCCTGTCTCCGATCCGCCGGTCGAAGCCGAGCCCCGCGGAGCGGCTGGCCTCCCGTCCCCGGATCGAGGACTGCCGGTCGTCGTAGACGACGTGGATGGACGCCCGCTCTCCCAGTCTGGCCTGCACGCCGGCCGACCACCAGAAGGTGTCCCGCAGGTCGAGCCCGGGGGCGTCGCCGCGCACCAGGTAGAGCGCCGATCCGAACCCGGACCACCGGCCGCCCAGCGGCTGGGAGAGCCCGATGCCGCCGCCGTAGTCGGCCGAGCCGGTCCCCAGGCCCTTCTCCTCGTCGGCGGTGGGGACCTTCAGCCGGGCGATTCCGGAGAGCCACGGGCGGCGGCCGTCCCCTTCCAGGAAGAAGTGCTCGTACTGGACCACGAGGTCGCCGATCCCCGAGACGCTCGTCTCCCCCTCCTGCTCGGACCCGGCCGGTCCGCCTGGAAGGGGGGGCACCTGCGGCGCGGGGACCTCGTCGGGACGGCCCACCACCTCACCGCCGACCAGGACCACCGGCTCGGCGGTGGTCACGCTGAGCCAGGGCAGCGTGGCGCGCAGCTCGTGCTTGCCGAAGGAGGCGGACACGCTGAAGGGAAGGGTCACGATGCGCGCGTCGACGCCGGTGCCGAAGTCTCCCGAGAACCAGGAGGGGAGGAAGGAGGCTTTGACTTCGGGCTCCGCCGCGGCGGCGGGGAGCGTCGCCAGGAGCAGCGGCAGCAGGAGAAAGCCTCCCCTGCCGCCTCCGCTCCTGTGGAGGGTCAATCAGGGCCTCGGCCGGTCGGGTTTCTCGGGCCTCTCGGGCCGCTCCGCGCGCTCCGGCCGCTCGGCTCTCTGCGGCCGCTCGGGCCTCTCCGGCCTCGCCGTCCGCTCCGGCAGCGCCGGCCGCTCGAGGGCGGCGCGGGCGGCCTGATCGGCCAGCACGCGATCCAGGCTGGCCAGCGTGCGCGCCTGGCTCTCCTGGATGCGGGCCAGGGCCTCCTGGATCCTGGCCGCCGCCTGCTCCGGCACCTTGGCCAGGACGTTGGTCAGGGCGGTGGTGGAATGCAGGAACGCCTCGGCCACGCGCTGGCGGGCGTTCTCCACTCCGGTCAGCCCGGTTGGCGCCGGTGTGTCGGGATCAGGAGGATCGGGCATCTCGGGGGCGTCGGGATCGGGGGGCATCTCGTCGGGGCTCCCGGCCTCGCCCGGCTCGGCGGCCATCCCCGCGGCGCGCAAGGTGCCGGCCACAGTGGCCTCGGCCCTGCGGGAGGCGTTCAGGGCGGGATCGATGACCGGACGCAGATCGGCCGGCATCTCCTCTCTCAGCTCGGCCACGATCCTGACTTGGCGGTTCGCGGAGGCGGCGGCTTCGAGGGCCGCGCCGCGGGCGTCGCGCGGCCGCGTGTCCGCGGCGAGCGACAGGGCGGCCGCCGCGACAAGGGCCGCCGCCCAGAGCGAGCGCTGAGCGTTCATCGGCAATCCTCCTCTGCGGGGCTGGAAGCCTGCACTTTAGGACGATCCGTGCCCCGGTGCAAGGGGACGGCGTCATCTGTCGGGATCGGCCGGATGCCCCCGTATGGTGCGGCGTCCCCCTCGATCCCTCCCGCCGGAGTCCACGCCCATCGCCTCGTCGAAGCCCCTGAGGGCCCTCGATTGCTGGTCCTCGATCCTCTCCAGCGCACTCTCCACGTCGCCCGCCTCGCGGCGCTCCAGTCCGGCGACGAGGCGGTTGAGGGCGGTCCGGCTCTGCCGGAAGGACCGCCTCACGGACTCACGGGCCTCCTCCATCTCGTTGCGGGACGATCCCTGGAAGGCGCGCGCGGCCGCTTCCCGGGCGTCCACGGCCTCCACCCGCACCCGCTCGATCTCCGTCCGCGCCTCCTCGCCCACCCGCTCGGACAGCCTGTTCAGGATCTCCACGTGCCTCCGCGTGGCTCCTTCGACGCGTTCGCGCCCTTCTTCGCTCCAGGCGCCCCCGCCCTCGCGCGCTCGGGCGTCCTGCGCCCGCTCCGCGGGCGGCGGCGGGGCCATCGGTGAGCTCCATGCGGCCATCGGCAGCGCCGCGGCCAGGACCAGGGACAGAAGGGGCATCGTCGGCCTCCATGCGGAACGCGTTGCGCGGGGCCTCACGATCCAGGCTTAGCCCCGCCGCGGCGCGCTCGCAAGGAGCGGGAGTGTGGCGGCGCTCCGGGTGCTCTACACTGGAAGACAGTCCCCCCCGCCCCGCGCGAGAGCCCGGTGACCTACCTGCCCATCGAGAGCCATGGCGTCGTCGGAGACCTCAGCACCGTGGCGCTGGTCGGCCTCGACGGAACGATCGACTTCATGTGCCTGCCTCAGTTCGACTCGCCCACCGTCTTCGCTTCCCTTCTCGACAGCAGGCGGGGAGGCTTCTTCCGCATCGCCCCGACCCTGGAAGAGGGGCGCCACCGCCAGCTCTACCTCCCCGAGACCAACGTCCTGCTGACGCGGTTCCTCTCAGGGAGCGGGGTGTCGGAGCTCTCCGACTTCATGCCGGTGCAGGAGTTCGACCCGTTCCACACCTTGGTCCGGCGGGTCAAGACGGTGCGCGGCCGCGTGGCCTACCGGATGGTGTGCGCGCCGCGCTTCGACTACGCCAGGGCCGGCCATGCCGTGCACCGGTCGGACGGCGGCGTGGTGTTCGAATCGCGCGGCGCTGACCGCACCGTGCTGCGGCTGACCGCCTCGGTGCCGGTGTCCGTGGATCAGGAGGGCGCCGCCACCGCCAGCTTCGAGCTGGAGGCGGGCCGATCCGCCTCGTTCGTCCTGGAGCAGGTGCTCGAGGGGCGGCCGCCGCCGGCCAGGGACGGCGACTACGTGGCGCGTTCCTTCAAGCGGACGGTGAACTACTGGCGCGGCTGGGTGCGGCGGACGAAGTACGCCGGGCGCTGGAGGGAGATGGTGCACCGGTCGGCGCTCACCCTCAAGATGCTCGTCTCGGCCCGGCACGGGTCGCTGGTCGCGGCTCCCACCTTCGGTCTGCCCGAGACCATCGGCGGGGAGCGCAACTGGGATTACCGGTACACCTGGATCCGCGACGCCTCCTTCACCCTCTACGCCCTCATCCGGCTCGGATTCACCGTGGAGACGACGGCCTTCATGCGCTGGATCGAGCAGCGCTGCGAGGAGCTGGGCGAAGGGGGAGGTCTGCAGACGGTGTACGGACTGGACGGCCGCCGGGAGCTCCCGGAGATCGTCCTGGGAGGACTGGAAGGCTACCGCGCCTCCGCCCCGGTGAGGATCGGCAACGCCGCCCACCGCCAGCTCCAGCTCGACATCTACGGCGAGCTGATGGACGCCGTCTATCTCCACGACAAGTACGGCGAGCGCATCTCCCACTCCCTCTGGAAGAAGGTGTCGAAGCTGGTGGACTGGGTGTGCGAGCACTGGCAGCTCGCCGACGAGGGGATCTGGGAAGTGCGTGGGCCGCGCCAACAGTTCCTCTACTCCAGGCTGCTCTGCTGGGTGGCGGTGGACCGCGGCATCCGCCTGGCGCTGAAGCGATCGCTGCCCGCCCCGCTGGACCGCTGGATCTGCGCCCGAGACGCTCTGTACACGGAGATCTTCGACCGGTTCTGGAGCTCCTCGAAGCGCAGCTTCGTGCAGCGGCTCGGCTCGCAGGCGCTCGACGCCGCCTGCCTGGTGATGCCGCTCATGCGCTTCATCAGCCCCACCGATCCCCGCTGGCTCTCCACCCTGCGCGCGGTCAGGCGGGAGCTGGTGGAGGACTCGCTGGTGTACCGGTACCGGACGGAGGAAGGGCCCCCCGACGTCCTGTCGGGAGCGGAAGGGACCTTCTGCCTCTGCACCTTCTGGTACGCGGAGTGCCTGTCCCGATCGGGAGACGTGGAGATGGCCCGGTTCATCTTCGAGAAGATGCTGGGGTACGCCAACCACCTGGGCCTGTACGCCGAGGAGATCGGCCCCACCGGGGAGCACCTCGGCAACTTCCCGCAGGCCTTCACGCACCTGGCGCTCATCAGCGCCGCGTACAACCTCGACGCGCGCCTCTCCGCGCGGGACGGGCGCGGCGCGGCGTCGGGTTTTCTCCCAGGGTGAAGACCCCATGGCGAGCCTTCTCCCGGCGGAGAAGAGTGTTCCATACGCTGTGGGAGGCTCCGCCATGCGACCAGGACGTCACCACGGGATCCGCCTGCGTCACGCCAGCCGCTTCACACTCCTTCTGATCCTCCTCTGCGCCGCCGGACGGCCCGCGGCGGCCGCCGCCTGGGATTACTACGGGCTCCTGGGCCTCACCCTGGGCCGCACCGACAATCCGGCGTTCGAGGGCGGGTGCAACCCGAACTACACGCCGACGGCCTCCGTCTGCGCCCTGCCCGCGGACGATCCGCGCTACGACCCGCTGGTCTGCGAGCCGGAGATCCGCAGCGACGCCATCAGTGGAGACATCACCGGCAGCGTGCAGCTCACCGGAGGCCTGTCCGGAACGTGGGCGGCCGGAGTGTTCGACCTGATCTACGCCCCCAGCTTCCACATCTACCAGACCGGCGATCTCAACGAGCTGGGCCACGCGCTGCTGGCCAAGTGGCGGGCCGATCCGTCCCCGCGCGCGACGTGGGGGCTGAGCGAGGACTTCACCTACACTCCGGAGCAGGAGGTCGATCCCAACGCCCTGAGCGAGGGGCTGGTGCTGCTGAACCGCACCACGCGCTCGACCAACGACTTCCGCGCCAGCTACGACTTCGAGACGACCCCGCGCACGACCCTGGGAGGGCTCTACCGCTGGCACGTCCGGTCGTTCGGCGCCGAGCGGTTCATCGATTCCTCCAACCACAACGTCGGCCTCCGGTTCACCGGCCGGTTCAACACCCGCACCTCGCTCGGGCTGGGATACGAGGTGGGGCAGTTCGACTTCGGCGACGGGCTCAACCCCGCCGCCCAGCGCCTGGCTTCGACCTCCGCCGCCGAGAACCACAACCGCGGCCGCGGCGACGACGATGAGGAGGACGACGAGGAGGACGACGACGGCCCGTTCCCGCCGCGCGTCCCCCTGCCGCCGCCTCCTCCCGAGCCCGTTCCCGTCGATCCCACCGACCCCATCTCCCTGGCCGGCCTGGAGACCCCCCTCGGGACGGTGCGCCACCAGGCTTACCTCGGCTACGTCTACGACACCACGGAGGCCGAGCAACTGGCCAGGCCCCGGCCCGGCCGGCCGCCGCGCGAGAGGCGCCGTGGGGTGACTCTGGGCCTGCAGGCCGGGTACCACCGGCTGATCGCCCCGGACGCGGAGGAGGACGGAGAGCGGAGCGCTCCGTACATCGACGGCTCGGTGGCCTGGCACGCGGCCGCGCTGTCCACCACCATGGGCTACGTGCGGGGACTGAGCGACGGCGGGGGCGCCTTCGCCAACGCCGAGTCGCAGAACGTGTATGCCGACATGCGCTTCCGCATCGGCACGCAGTGGCGCGCCGACGTGGCGGGGAGCTACCTGGTGCACGAGAGGATCGAGTTCTCGCGGCTGGGATCGCTGGGAGACGACAAGGTGCGCACCTTCACGGCGCGCACGGGGCTGGGCTACGATCTGAGCGAGACCTGGCTGATGAACGGCACGCTGACGTACTATCGCCAGGAGATCTGCGGCGACCCCTGCTCCGTGATCGGGCACACCGGCATCCCGGAGCTGAGCACCTACCGCTTCGCGGTGGGGCTCACCTGGCTCGCCGACTGACGAGGGATCCGAGATCGTCGCCTGGCTGATCGCCGCGGCCGCACTCTTCAGTGCGGCGGCATGGTCCATCCTCAGGCGCCGCTACGCCCTGCCCACTCCCGCCGACGAGGTCCACCACGCGCCCACCTCCGACGGGTGGGCGATCGCCCTGTACCGCTACCGGCCGAAAGGACGGCCCGCACCCTGCGAGCCGGTGGTCCTGTGCCACGGCATGCTCAGCAACCGCTACAACGTCGACCTGCACGAGGAGGCGAGCGTGGCCCGCTACCTGTGCTCGCGGGGCCTCGACGCCTGGGTGATGGAGCTGCGGGGCCATGGCGGCAGCCGCCGCACGGTGCCGGGCAGGCCGTTCGATTGGGACCTCGACGACTTCATCCAGCGCGATGTCCCCGCCGCCGTGGACTTCGTGCGGCAGGCGGCCGGCGCCGACAGGGTCCACTGGTTCGGACACAGCATGGGCGGCATGATGCTCTATGGCGCATGCGCCCTGCCGGGGATGGCCGCGCGCTTCCGCTCCGCGGTGGTCTGCGACGCCCCGTCAACGTTCGGCCCGCTGAGGCGCGGCGCGCGCGCGGGGAGAGTCTACGCCAAGCTTTTCCCCGCGGTCCCTCCCGCCCTGGTGCTGCCGTTTCTGGGCCCGCTGGTGTGGCTGATGCCCTCGCTGATGGCCCGCCGCTACGGCATCTCCGATCGCCGCCTCATGCTGTCGCTCCTGTCCAACGCCATCATCCCGTGGGGATCCTCGCGCACCCTGCGTCACATCTGCGCCATGCTGGAGTCCGGGAGGTTCCGGTCCGCGGACGGCTCGGTGGACTACGAAGAAGGGGCGGCCAGGGTCGACTTCCCGCTGCTGGTGCTCTCTTCGGCGCGCAAGCTGATGGACGAGCGGGCCATCGCCGACGGGTACGAGAGGGCCCCTGTCCGGAGCAAGGAGTACCATCGGCTCGGCCGGGCCGGCGGCTGCTCGGTGGACTACACCCACTCCAATCTGCTGGTGTCCCCGACCTCGCGCCGGGAGGTCTATCCGCTGGCGGCGGACTGGTTCCTGCGGCATGCCGGCAGCCAAGCCGCGTGCCCCGCCGATCAGAACGTGATCGTGTAGCGGGCGTTGTAGGAGAAGTGCAGCCGCCCCCGCGGGTCGGGGGAGGGCCCGCCGGTGAGGACGCGGGCCTGGAAGGTCCCTGGATCGACGCTGAACTCCCTGCGGGCGCCCGCCGGCACGTAGTAGAGAGCGCCGTCGTCCATCAGCAGCCCGATCCCTTCCTTGCCGGTGTTGTGCACGGCCAGGCGGGGGAGTCCCAGTCCGGGGACGACCAGCCTGTCCATCCCCGGGAGCGAGGGGGGCGGCGGAGGGGGCGGAGGGGGGGTCTTCTTCCTGCGCGGCGGCGGGGGAGGCGGCGGGGCGAACAGATCGATCGGCTTCACCTCCATGTCGCTGAGCCGGAGCCGGCCGTGATCGTCCACGGCCAGGCTGACCAGCCTGAGCCCTCCTTCGATCTGCTGGTGGAGGATCGCCTTGCCCGCCCTGCGCAGCATCCCGATCGCCTGCTCCAGGTGCTCCTCCTCCACGCGGAGGATGCGCGCCAGTCCCGCGCGGCGATCGGCCGCCCCGAGCATCTCCAGCCCCGGGGCTTCCAGATGGGCATCGAAAGGGGTGCCGGAGGGCAGGCCGATCACGTCCGCCTGGTCGAGGGGATCCCCCTCCGCGGGGAGGAAGGTGGCGATCAGCACGCGGGACTGTCCCGGATGCTTGCGCAGGGGGTAGAGCTTCATGGCGTGGGTGATGCGCGCGCGCCGCACCCTGAGGATCTGCAGCCCCTCGCCATCGAACAGGAAAGGGGGAAGCCCGTCGAACTGGTCGCCGATGGCCGCCGGCCGCGCGCCGGCGGGGACCGACTTCACCTCCACGCGGCCGTCCAGGGTGCCGGGCAGGCAGCAGCGATCCGGACGGAAGGTGAGGTCCGCCTCGTCCAGGAGCGACCGGGTGGAGGGGGTGTCGTGGACGGTGCGCCAGGCAGGGAGGAGGCCGGCCTCGAACTCGCCGGCCTCCTTCTGCACGACGATCGTGTAGTCGCCCGGGTCCAGAGCCAGCGACAGCGGCGTGCGCCCCACGTAGTGGTCGTGATCGAAGACCTCCTGGTCGTTGGTGCGGGCGGTGGAGACGAAGACCCTGGCCCCCGCGGGAACCGAGGAGACCCAGACCCGGTCGCCGGTGTCGGCCGTGGGGGTGGCCGAAGGCTGCGCCGGCTCCGGAGCGGCCGGGGTCTGCGCCTCCGGCTCCTCGCCGCCGGCCGGCTCGTCCTCCCGCCCGGCGCCCCGGCTCTCTTCGCCCACGGCGGCGGGGGAGGGCCTGGGCGCGCTGGCCTCCCGCACCGCGGCCATCACCTGATCGTCCGCCCCGGACTTGCGCAGGGCCAGCACGTCCTGCAGGGCCAGCGGCGCGGCAAGGCCGCGCCGCCGGATCGCCCCGGCGACCTGCGCGGGATCCCCTCCCTGCTCGAGCAGAGCCAGGATGCCGGCGGCGTCGAGCGGCGGCTCCGCGGGAAGGGACTCCGGCCGCGCTCCCCGGGCCAGCGCCAGCAGCACCTCGGCGGGCAGGCCCCGCTCCGCCTGCTCCAGCATTTCGTCGAGCGTGGGGACCGACTTGAGGCCGTGCCGGCCGATCCTCTCCGCGAGCTCGGCCGGGGGCGTCCCCCTGGCGTGCAGCCTGGCCACCTGCCGAAGGGTCAGAGCCCCCGGGAGCGGCTGGAACGGGGCAGGGGCATCCTCCTCCACGGCAGCCGGCGCGGAGGCCGAGGGCGTCCCGCGCGCCAGGGCCCGGATCAGATCCCTCGACGCGCCCATCTTGTGCAGCCGCACGACGTCCTCGATGGTCAGGCCGAAGTCGCTCCCCGACTGCTCCACCATCGCCAGGAGCTGCGCCGAAGGGGTCCCCGCGCGCAGCAGCTCGAAGACCCGGCCCAGGGTGAGCCTGGATCCCTCCTGCGCCGGGAGCCCGGCGGAAACGAGCAGGAGCGGGACGGTGGCCAGGAGCGCCGGCATCACCCGGCGCAGCCACGGCGAGGCCGGAGGCCGGTTCACGCAAGGAGCCCGGTGCGGGCGGGAAGACGGCATGAGACGGTCATTATAGTCAGTCGATCTCGATGATGAAATCGCGCGACGGCGCGGAGACCGTCTCGTGGAGCGGCACCGGCAGCGGGGAGGGCGCGCCGGGC
>DATEEA010000152.1:0-20044 GCA_035281445.1 Candidatus Polarisedimenticolia bacterium | reverse complement strand
CCAGCGGGGAGTGGGCGATGGGGCCGGCCGGAACGGGGCCGGCGCGGAGGCGGCGCGCGCCTGGCGGGGGATGGCCGCGATGCGCGCCTCCAGCTCCGCCGGCGGCTGGGGGGAGGACGCCACCCAGGCTGCCACCGCCTGGCGGAGCAGCCGGTCCTCCTCCAGCAGCGCGGCGCACGCGGGGCAGCCCGCGGCGTGGCGGTGCAGAGCCTCGGAGTCGGTGACGTCGTCCAGAAGGGCTTCGCGGACCTCGTTGCACTCCATCAGGCGTCTCCTCGCGCCGGTGCCGGCCGCCCGCCGCGCGCGTCTCTCGGCGCGCGGGTCATGGCATCGCGCAGCATCCCCCGGGCCCGGAACAGCTGCGACTTGGTGGTGCCGGTGTTGGTCCCCAGCATCTCGGAGATCTCGCGGTGCTTGAACCCCTCCACGTCGTGCAGCAGGAAGACCAGGCGGGCCCGCTCCGGCAGCAGCTCGACCGCCTTCCGGAGATCGAGCTGCGCTCCCTCGTCCCTCGCCGCCGCACCCATGACCGTCTCGTTCACCTCGGACTCCTGCCATCGCTTGCGCCGCCGCAGCCGGTCGAGGCACTGGTTGACCAGGACCCGGTGCAGCCAGGCGGGGAGCTGGTGCCCCGGGATGTCGGGGCGGTCGCGGTGGAGCGCCAGGAAGGTGTCCTGCACGGCGTCCTCCGCGTCCTGTGGGCGCCGCAGCATCCGCAGAGCGGTGCCGTAGAGCGGCCCTCCCACCTTGCGGTACAGCTCGGCGAACGCGGCGGAATCCCCGTCCCGGCAGCGCTTCACCAGGCCGTCCAGCGTCTCGCCGCCCGTCGCGTCCCCCATGCTCCTCGCCCTTCCCCCTACCAGACGCCCGGGGAGGGGGGAAGGTTGGAAGACCGGCTCACCGCGCGGCGGCCGGAGGGGGCGGGAGGTCGTCGTGGTTCAGCAGGACGTTGTAGGCCAGCCGGAAGTCGGAGTGGTTGAGGAAGCGGTGCAGCGGGTTGAAGGCGAAGACCACCACCCTCCCCTTGCCCGCGGGGATGTCCAGGATGGCCGGCTTGCCGGCCAGGTCCTCCTCTCCCTTCACCAGCCCCGAGATGCAGAGAGGCTCGGGCTTCTCCTCCTTGCCCGGCTCCCTGGGCTTCTCTTCTTCGCCGTAGGGCTTGGGGACGACCGTGCCGAACTGCATCACCACCATGCCTGCGTCCTTCTCCTTCACGTCGAACAGCGCCCCGTTGCCCCGGAAGATGCCGGGCGTCTCGCTGTAGCCGTAGGCGATGGGATGGCCGGGGCGGCGGAACCGGGCCCGCAGCTCCGAGCCCGGGGTGAAGAGCTTGGCGCTGCGGTATCGCGAGACGTCGCGGGCGAGGCCCCCTTCAATGGGCAGGATGCCGGCGTCTCCCAGGGCCAGGAAGAGCCCTCCTTCCTCCAGGAAGAGCCTCAGGTTCTCCATCCCCGCGAACCCCATCCCGCCGGTGATGTCCTCCGAGGCGTCGGGGATCCCGTGGGAGGGGAACGCGTCGGTCCTGGTGTAGGCCAGCGGCCCGAGGCGCGGATCGATGCCGTGGATCATGTCCCGCAGCTCGCCCCAGGTGTCGGGCATCAGGATGACGTCGAAGCGCCGGCGCAGGCCTCCCTTCCTGACGTCGTCGTCGTTGATGTACGTGTACGGCATCCCGGCCTGATCCAGCGTGTAGCGCACCCAGCCGGCGTCCTGGGTGGCGATCCACGTGTGGTAGACGGCGAGCCTGGGCAGGTTCAGCGCGTGCTTCGGCACGCCGGGGGCCGCCGGCGCGCTGGAGAAATGAAGACCCAGCTCCGAGGCGGCCGCCTCCACCCTCCCGCGCACGGCCGGGCCCCCCGAGACGATCCAGCTCCCCGCCGGGTACTGCGCTCCTCCCGATGCGAAGGGCTCTTCCGCCGCCTGCACGTCGGCGTCACCCAGCCGGACGCGCGCCGTCAGCAGGCTCGTCTGGCCCGTGTCCTCAAGCAGCCAGACCGGCCCCGTCCCCTCCACGCGCCCCGGATAGGCCACCGGCGACACCACGCGCTCCATCGGCGCCTCGAGCAGCGACGGGTCGTCCACCCTCTCCCCCTCCACGCCGTACAGCAACGGCAGGGTCCAGGCCACGTCGTCGTAGGGGGTGTTGGCCTCCTCCTTGGGGAACTCCTGGATCTTGAGGAAGTTGTAGGCGGCGTTGCGGTAGGGCTGGTCCATCCTGACCACGAAGCTCCCGGCGGGGTGCTCCTTGTCCTTCACCCGGATCGGTCCCGACGCCCGGTGGACCTCGATGTGGTGCCGCCCGAGCTGGTTGACCAGGTAGGCCAGCCTTCCGCGGTCGGCCTGCTCCTCGGGGAAGATCCAGCCGTAAGGGGCCTCGGTGCGTCCCTTCTCCAGCGACCGCCTGGACTTGAGCCAGAAGTTGCGCAGCAGGTCCTCGCGGTGCAGGGCGGCGTAGTCCAGCGCCTCCAGCACCCCCGCCTGCATGTAGTTGGTGTTGTTGCGCAGCGACCAGCGCAGCACCTTGTCGGGGGGCCACAGCCGGTACCACTCCCGCGTGGTGACCTCCTTGCCCACGAACTTGATGTCCTTCATGGTGCGGCGGAAGGTCTCCGCGCTGGCGTTGCCGAAGGTCTCGTAGAAGCGTCCGATGGCGTTGTGGTTGTTGGCGAAGGAGAACAGGTAGCCCGGCCACCACCCGTCCCAGAACCCCCACGACCAGACTCCGGGGAGCCCCTCGGCCTGCAGCGCCCCCACCTCGTGCAGGGCCATCTGCGTCCACTCGGCCACGGTCACCGGATCGATGGCCTCGGAGTAGGGCCCGTGCCCGGTCATGATGTAGAGAAGCGGGAGCGACTCGTGCAGGTCGTGGATCACCGTGGGGTGGAAGTCCCAGTACATCCCGGCCACCGCCTCGGTCAGCTTCGCGGTGATCTGGATCCCGTCGCGGTTGTTGTCATGGAAGATGTAGTGGCCCCAGTAGGGGGGAGAGTCGAGCCCGCGCGCGTCGGCCAGGTCGTAGTCGGTCTTCCCCTTCTGGTGGCGGTAGAACCACTGCACCACGCGGTCCCGCCCGTCGGGCTCCGAGACCGGGTTGATCAGGACGATGACCTGCGAGCGGATCCTCTTGATGGCCGGCTGCTCGGAGACCGCCAGCCTGTAGGCGAGCTCCATGAGCATCTCGGGGCTGCCGGTCTCGGGGGAGTGCAGGCCGCCGTTGAGGTAGTAGATCGGTCTGGCCCGCGCCACGATCTCCTTCATCCTCGCCTCGCCGGTGACCCGGGGATCGGCCAGGGCCGCGGTGTCGGCCCGGTGCGCGTCGAGGTTCTTCAGCACGGCGGCGTCGGCGATGACCGCCAGGATGATCTCCCGTCCTTCCTCCGACGTGCCGAGGGTGCGCACTTGCACGCGGTCGCTGGCCGCGTCCAGAGCCCGGAAGTAGCCGGCCACCGTGGCCGTGTCGCTCAGCTCCCCTTCGGCCCCCGCGATGCGCCCCAGGTGATCCGTGGGGGAGGGGACCGATCTCGACTCCGGGACGTAGGCGACCGCAGGGGGGAGGTACCGGAGGTCCGTGGTGAGCCGGCGGATTTCCTCCACGCTCCCGGGCTCGGGAACGTCGGGAGCGTACGGGTTGTCCTGCGCGCCGGCCAGGGCGGCCGACAGAACCATAACCATCAACGACGGCGACGTCATCGGCTCCCCTCCGTGGGTGCACCCCTGTCCGCACCACCGTGGAGGCTAACCGCGGCGCGGCGGGGGGGTCAATAGGAAGGGAACATTCCGAATCCCGGAACCGGGGCCCGGCGTTGACGTATCAGCACCCGCGGCCATGCGCTAGAATGGGCCGCGCTTCCAACCACCATGCCCGCCGGCCGCGAGGCTGAGGGGGATCCATGCCTATCTCGCACACGGGCTATCGGACGGCCCCGACGCTGTTCTGGGCGCTCTGCCTTCCCGCGCTGGCCGCCTGCGGGCAGCCCGCTGCCCAGGGGGACCTCCCCGCCCGGGCGCCGGCGAGCGCCCCGGCGGCGGCTCCCGCCCCCCCTCAGGGCCCCCTGGTCCGCGGGGAGTTCGTCAGGGAGATGCTGATGACCGGGGAGCTGGAAGCGGTCCGCTCCATCGCCATCAAGGCTCCCCAGACGGCCATCTTCCAGATGCGGCTGCAGTTCATGGCCGAGGAGGGCGCGGTGGTCAAGGCGGGAGACCCGCTGGTCTCCTTCGACAACTCGGCCCTGGCGGCCCAGGTCCACGACCTGGAGAACGCCATCCTGGACGCCGAGACACAGATCGTGGCCAAGCGCAGCGAGCTGGCCAGCGCCCTCAAGGACCTCGAGATCGAGCTGGCCGAGAAGCGCTACGAGCACGATCGGACCAGGCTGGAAGCCTCCATCGACCCGGAGGTGGTCTCCCGCAAGGTCTACAGCGAGCGCCAGCTCGCCTACACCTCCGCGGAGCGGGAGCTGCGGGAGACCCAGGAGCGGATCGACCTGACCCGCAAGAGGGGGGAGGCCGAGGTGGACGTGCTGGTCATCAACCGCGACAAGCTGCGCAAGGACCTGCTGTCGGCCCAGCAGGGGCTGGCCTTGCTGACCATCAACGCCCCCTCCGAAGGACTGGTGGTGTACGAGATGCGCGAGGGGACCACCCTGCGCTACCAGGAGGGGGACTCCTGCTGGCCGGGGCAGGGGGTGATGAGGCTCCCGGACCTCTCCGAGATGCAGGTGGTCTTCTTCGTCAACGAAGTGGACGCCCCGATGCTGAGCGAGGGGATGCGGGTGCGCGTGGCGCTGGACGCCTTCGCCGGCCGCGAGCTCACCGGCACCATCCGGCAGGTCCCCTCGATGGCGGTGAAGAGGGGGGAGGAGTCCAAGATCGCCGTGTTCAAGGTGACCGCGTCGCTCGACGAGACCTGGGTCGGGGAGATGAAGCCCGGCATGTCGGTGCGCGGGACGGTGGTGGTGGACCGCAGGGAGGACGCCCCTCTGGTGGCGCGCGACGCCGTGCGCTTCGACGGCGCCAGGCACTGGCTGATGGGAGATCCGGAGAAGGGCCGGCCCGACGCGGCGTTCACGCCTCTGGCGAGCAACGCCCGGTACTACCTCGTCTCCGAGGAGGAGATGGGGAAGCTGCAAGGGGAGGGGTCATGAAGCGGGTCATGGTGGTCGCCCCGGCCGTCTCGGCCGTGGCGCTGGCGGGCGCGGCCGCGGTCTGGTGGGCGTCAACGGGCGACGACGCTCCGGGGACGGCCAGGGTGAAGCGCGAGGACTTCCGGGTCATGGTGGACGCCACAGGCACGCTGGAGACCGCGGTGGCCTACGAGATCGGCCCCCCGTCGGTCCCCGACTTCTGGGAGTACAACCTCACCTGGATGATCCCCGAGGGGAGCCGCGTCAAGCAGGGGGACATCATCGCCCGCTTCGACGCCACCCTCATCGAGGATCGGCTGCGGGAGCACCGCGCCACGCGCGAGACGGCGGTCCAGGAGAAGGAGAAGGAGGAGCGCAACCTGGAGGTCTCCCTCAAGCAGCTCCGGCTCGACCTGGTGAAGGCCGAGGGGGAGCTGGAGAAGATGGACATCGAGGTGGCCGTCCCGGAGGAGCTGCGCTCCTCCATCGAAGTGGAGCAGACCCGCCTCAAGCGTGAGCTGGCGCAGCGGCGCGTGGACTTCCTGAGGGAGAAGATCGAGTTCCAGAAGTCTCTGGTGGCCTCCAAGCTGGAGCTCCTCGACGTCAAGCGGACCATGGCCGAAGGGAAGATCGCCTACCACGAGGCGGCGCTGAAGCGCTTCAACGTGGCCGCCCCCGTGGACGGGCTGGTCATGTACATCCCCAAGCGCAACGGCGACCGCTGGGAGGTGGGAGAAGGGGTCTGGATGCTGGCCAAGATCATGAAGGTCGCCGACATCGCCACACTGAGGGTGGAGGCCGACGTGCTGGAGGTGGACTCCGCCCGCATCGCCGTGGGGCAGCCGGCGGAGGTCCGGGTGGACGCCCTGCCGCAGATGAAGATCCCCACCCAGGTCTCCGAGATCGGCCGGATGGTCCACGAGAAATCGGTGCAGGATCCCAGCAAGGTGTTCGACGCCATCCTGCCGCTCGACGGCATCCCCACCGACGCGCTGCGCCCGGGGATGGGAATCCACGTGCAGATCGAGGCCAGCCTGATCCCCGGCGCCCTCACCGTGCCGCTGGAGGCGATCAAGGTGTCCGATGCCGGCCCCTACGTGCAGGTGGAGGACGGAAGCGGGCCGCAGAGGCGCTCCGTCACCCTGGGCGGGAGGAACAAGGAGCGGGTGGTGGTCGAGTCCGGGCTCCGGGAGGGAGAGACCGTGCTGCTAGGGTCCGGAGCGTGAGGCGCCGTCCCGTGATGAGGGGAGCGGCCGCAGCCGTGGCCGTGGGGTGCGCGGTGGCCGCCGCGGGGTGCGGCTCGGTCCCCCTGAAGGGGAACGGACCGGTGGGCGGCGCCGTGGCGGTCAAGGCGGAGCGGGCCTCTCTGGAGTTCACCGTCCCCGCCCAGGGCTACCTGGAGGCGGTGCAGGCCTCCCCCATCGCCGTGCCGCGCGTCCCCACGGGGGCCCTGAAGGTCAAGTCGGTCGTCCCCGAGGGGTCGATCGTCCAGGCCGGGGACATCGTGCTCGTATTCGACGAGACCCAGCTCAACATCGAGCTGGACAACCACAAGGCATCGTTCCGCTCCGCCGACCGGCGCATCGACAAGACCGCCACCCAGTCCGCCATCGAGGCCGGCTCGCTGGGGGTGATGCGCGAGGTGGCCGAGCTGGAGCGGGACACCGTGGGGGCCTTCCAGCTCGACGACGAGGCCATCTTCAGCAAGCTGGAGATCCTCGACTCCGAGGTGAAGAAGAAGACCGCCCACGAGACCATCCTCTTCGCCGACGCCAGCCTGCTCCTCAAGGGGCAGTACTACGACATCGAGAAGCGCATCCTCGGGGTGGAGAAGGGGGAGGTCAAGGGGAAGATCGACCGGGTCTCCACCAGCCTGGCCAGCCTGGTGCTGAAGGCCCCCATCGGCGGACTCATCACCTACAAGAAGAACTGGAGGGGGAGCTCCGTGGCCGTGGGGGACACCCTCTGGCCGGGCAACGTCGTCCTCTCCATCGTCGATGCCACCCGCACGCAGCTTCTGGCCTACGTGCTGGAGAAGGACGCCGCGGGGGTCGAGCAGGGAGCCGAGGCGTCGGTCATCGTGGACGCCCGGCCCGATCGGCGCTTCAAAGGGAAGGTCAAGTCGATCGCCGAGGTCTCGCGGCCCATCGAGCGCGCCTCCCCGGTGAAGTACTCCGAGGTCAAGATCGAGATCGAGGACGGCGACCCCGTTCTGCTGAAGCCGGGGATGAAAGGGGAGGCCCGCATCGTCATCGGGCGGGTGGAGGACGCCGTGGTCGTCCCCCGCTCGGCCGTGCGCGGGGGCGCCGAGTCGCCGTTCGTCCTGGTGGACGCGGCCGGCACCCACGAGCGGCGCACCGTCAAGCTGGGCCCCGGAGACCTGGCCAGGGTCAGCGTGACCGACGGCCTGGCCGGAGGAGAGAGCGTCCTGCTGGGCGGCCCCGCCGGCGAGCCGGCTCCGGCGGAGGAGGCGCCCGGGGAGGCGCCGGTGACCAGGGCCGGGGCGTGACCAACCGGTTCCGCGATCTCGAGACGCTGCCGTCGGCGGTCAGCGATCTCACCCGCCACAAGCTGCGGACGCTCCTGACCATGCTGGGGATCATCTTCGGCGTGGGGGCGGTCATCTCCATGCTCTCCATCGGCGCCGGCGCCCAGGCCGAGGCCCAGCGGGTCATCGACGCCATGGGGCTGCGCAACATCCTGGTGAGGGAGAAGCCGGTGGAGGAAAGGGACCTCTTCACCATCCGGGAGCGCAGCCTGGGGCTGTCGCTGCGGGACCTCGACGAGCTGGCCACGGTGTCCACCGGCATCACCGGCCGCAGCGCCAAGAAGCGCGTGCGCACCGATCGGGTGCTCTCCGGCTCCGGACGCAGCGACGGGCAGGTGCTGGGGGTCGGGCGCTCCTACTTCGAGCTGATGAACCTGAGGCTGGCCGCCGGGGCCCTGTTCGACGCCGCCGAGGAGCAGTCGTTCCAGAGGGTGTGCGTGCTGGGGGACCGCGCGCGGCGGGACCTGTTCGCCTTCGAGGACCCCATCGGCAAGCCGGTGAAGATCAACGACGTCTGGTTCACCGTCATCGGGACCTTGCAGTCCCGGAACCTCGGCCAGCAGTCGTTCCAGGGGGTGGAGATCGAGAGCGGCGACAACAGCCTGTTCATCCCCATCACCACGGCGCTGAAGATGTTCGACCGGCCGAAGCTGGCCAGCGAGCTCGACGAGATCGTCATGCAGGCCGCCCCCGACGCCTCGATCGAGGCCGCCAGCGCCCTGGTGAGCAACGTGCTCAAGGGGCTGCACGGAGGGGAGGCCGACTTCACCCTGGTGGTTCCCGAGGAGCTCCTGGCCCAGAGCCGCCGCACCCGGCGCATCTTCAACATCGTCATGGGCGGGATCGCCGGCATCTCGCTCCTGGTCGGGGGCATCGGCATCATGAACATCATGCTGGCCAGCGTCCTGGAGCGCACCCGGGAGATCGGCGTGCGCCGCGCCATCGGGGCCACGCGCAAGGACATCCTGCGGCAGTTCCTCACCGAATCGGTGCTCATCTCCCTGATGGGAGGGCTGACCGGCGTGGTGCTGGGCTTCTCCATCGCCTGGGGGGTCTCCCTCTTCTCGGAGTGGAAGACCGTCGTCACCGGCTTCTCCATCGCCCTGTCGTTCGGCTTCTCGGTGGCGGTCGGCCTCATCTTCGGCACCTACCCTGCCATGAACGCCGCCAGGCTCGACCCGATCGAGGCCCTGCGCCACGAATGACCGGGGCCGCCCGCGACGGGCGTCCGCTGCTCTACAATACCGGCCAGCCCCGCCCAACCACCGAGGAGGACCACCGATGCGCGCCATGATGTTCCCCGCCTGCGTGATCCTGGCCGCCGCCCCGGCGCTGGCCGGAGAGATGTACGGGACCGTGACGGAAGCGGGCCGCCCCGTGGAAGGGGCTTCCGTGGAGGCCCGGTGCGGCGCCAAGGCCTACCCCGCCGCAAGGACCGACAAGGGAGGCTCCTACCACCTGGCCGTCCAGGAGAAGGGGAAGTGCACGCTGACCGTGCAGCACAAGGGGCAGTCCCCCTCCCTGGAGGTCGCTTCCTACGACGAGGGGGTGCAGATCGACCTGGTGCTGGAGCTCAAGGGCGGCGCCTACACCGTCCGCCGCAAGTAGCGGGCCGTTCCATGTCACCCCCAAAGGACCGCTGGGACAAGCTCGGCGTTGTCATGCAGCCGCTGGGCGGCCTGCTCACCGCCGTCAGCGTGGCCATCGTCGGCATCGCCGGCTCGCAGGTGATCGACCGGCAGCAGACCAAGAGCACCGACGCCCGTCTCTACTCCGAGCTCATGAGCCAGCGCGAGCAGGCCGAGAGCAACCTGCGCAAGGACATGCTCGTCTCGGTCATCCAGTCGTACCTCGCGCCCGACGCTGGCTCGCTCGACGCCCATCTGCTGCACCTGGAGCTGCTGGCCTACAACTTCCACGACTCGCTCAACCTGGAGCCGCTGTTCCTGGACCTGGCCCGGAAGCTCCAGGCCAAGCCCGGGGTCGAGACCGTCGAGCAGTTCGCCCGCCTGCGGCGCATCGCCCGGGAGATCTCCGACCGCCAGCGGTTCGCCCTGGAGCTGAGGGGGGATTCCTTCCGCAGGACCGTGGACCTCGCCGAGCTGGAAGCCCAGGGCCGGGCCGGTCTGGCCCTCGATCCGGCCACCGTGAAGGTGGAGGGGCGAGGCAGCGAGATCAGCCTCCGGGTCTTGCGAGCCGACCGGGAGGCACGCAGCCTGATGCTGCGCCTGGAGGTCAGCTCCCTGTCCGAGGAGGGTGTGGCCCAGATCACGCGCACCGAGTTCGAGGTCGGGTTCTTCGACTTCCCCATGATCGACAGCACCCATCTGGCCAACGGCCAGCGCTGCGCCGTGGTGCTGAGCGCCTTCGGCCAGGAGACCGCCGACCTGGCCACCGTCTGCTTCCCCGGCGAGTACGCCAGCCTGAAAGATCGTCCCTATTACGACGAGGTGGTGGAGCAGCTCAGGATCAGGAGGGAGGCGGCGGAATAGGAGGGGGAGCGGTCCTTCCGTGCCGTCCCGCGCGCTCTCTCCGGCGGAGAGCCAGGCACCCTCCCGCGGCCACCATCGAGAGGAGGGCCGCCATCCCCCATGCGGACAGAGCGGGGATCCCGCCGGCCGCGGGTCCGGTGGTCGTCTCGAAGGCGCTGATGTCCTCCCCGGCGTAGGCCCACCGGACAGGACCGGCCGTCGCGCTGCTGGTGAATCCAAAGTCACCCAGGGGCAGGTTGAGGCCGGCTTGGCTGACGTCCTGCGTGGCCCTGAACGTCACGTGCTCGTGGCTGGATCCGGCGATCTGCCAGCCGCCATGCGAAGGGAGTGCTGCGTTGCCGCTCACGAACGGGGCGCTGATGCTCGTTCCCGTGATCGTGAGCTCGTCTCCAGCGCGGATCGACAGCTCCACCGATGTGGCCAGCGGCTCCTGCGTGTTGGGGTCCCTGGCCCCGTCATGGAAGGGAGGGGCGACGAGCAGGCTGTAGGTCCATGCCGGCAGGGCCGAGAGATCCGGAATCAGCGCGAACGACGCCAGCTCCGAGCCGCCGTTGCTGTCCGGCCCGACGGCCAGCAGGTCCTTGGGTTTCGAAGGCGGATCCTCGGGCGGATCCATCTCGGTCATGGCGGGGTCGGTGACATAGATGTACACGTCGTTTCCATTGGCGTCCTTCTGCCCCGTCTTCACCCATGCCCCCATCGTGCGGGACTTCTGGATCTTCCCCTTGTTGGGGCCGGAATGGTGGTACTTGAAGTGCTTGTCCTTCGTGCCATTGGGAGGCTTGCTTCGATCCGTTCCATAGTCCCAGTTGTACTGCCAAGCCCCTTTGAACTCCTTGCAGCGTCCTTTGTTCGGTCCTTCCTTGACCACGTCGGCAGGGTCGCAATGAGGCGCGAGCTGGTTGTTGCCGTTCGGGAAGAAACATCCTCCAAACCATTGTCTCGTTCCGCCCTTCGGCACGAAGGCGTAGTAGAACTGCTGTGAGGGCTGCTCGGCGCTCTTTTGAACGCACCAGCACTCGATGCGGTTTCCGGCGAGGTCCTCGTAGTTGCGCCCCCTCATGTCCTTGGCGTTGTCCCCGTTGACGTCCTCTCCCTGATCGAACGGCTTCTCCGTCCGCTTGGGGAATCCCGGCTTGCTCTTCTTGGTCCGGGGGTCATAGCAGTTGACGATCTCCGCGGGATTGCCATTGGGCGGACAGTCGTAGGCAACCTCGTCGTTGGCGCGAGGATGGGAATCGAGCGCGAAAGCCGCCAGGACCATGGAAAGAGCCGCAAGGCCGGTGGGGGAAGGTTTCATGGACGCAGGTCTCCGTCTCGTGAACGCCGTCAACCGATCGGCTGCCTCGCCGCCCCGGCACGGTACCGTCGTGCCACAATTCCGGTTGTTTTGTCACTCGACCGGTCCGCGGAGAGCGGATTCTCGTGCGCAACGTCAATACGCCGGATTGTGAAGGATGTCAAGGCCTCGAAGCGGCGGCGGGCCGGGCGGTTTCGAGAGACAGCTTCAATCGCCTGCAGAGTGTGACGGGGAGGCTCAGCTCGAAGCGCCGCTCGGCGCTCCGGCGGGTGTCCGGCCGGAGCCGATGGAGAAGACGACCCGGGCAACCGACGTGGACACGACGTAGACCCTCAGGTTGTTTCCCTGGGGGTCGGCCGGGACGAGGAAGAAGCCGGGCCGGCCGGCCTGGTAGCCGATGGTGAAGCCGTCCAGGACCTCGCCGTCCTTGAAGGTGACCTGGATGCGGCGCCCCTGGCCTCGGGCGTCGGGGAGGGGAGCTTCGTTGTGGTTCTTGTCCCCCTCCAGGGACTTCACGAAGAAGACCGCCTTGAGGTCCACCAGGCGCACCTTGACCGGGTGGGCTCTGAGGTCCCCGTCGGCCAGGATGTGGAACTCGGCCTTGTTGTGGGAGAAGTCCCTGGTGGTGCCTTTGAGCAGGCGCCCGTCCTGGAAGCGGGCCACGACGCGCAGGACCGGCAAGGTGTCTGTGGGCATGCCCGGAATCTGGTCCCCGGAGCCGGCCGCGTCAACCCTCGTTGCCGGTCCCGCCGTCCATCTGCTTGCGCAGGCTGAGCGGTCGCATGTCGGTCCAGACCTTCTTGACGTGGTCCAGGCACTCCGCCTTGGTGCCGCTCTTGCCGGCGTCGCGCCAGCCGGCTGGGTTGTCGCGGTCGGCCGGCCAGATCGAGTACTGCTCCTCGTGGTTCACCACGACCTTGTAGACTGTGGTGTCGTCCGCTTCGTCACCGAACATGTTCTTCCTCCTTGGTGTGCCTCATGGTACCGCGCCGGCCGGCTCGGCGGGGGCCGCCGCGGCCGGGGTCTCCTCGTGGTCGAGGCGGCGCAGGGGAGCCAGGGCCGCCCCGGTCAGGGCCGAGGCCACGCTCAGGCAGCCCGCGGCGAACAGGATGAACCCGACGGCGCGCCCGGGGCCTTCTCCCGCCAGGGACCGGAGCGCCCGGGCCATCGGCCCCCCGCCGGCGAGCGCCTGCGCCGCCACGCCGTCGGCCAGGGGTCCCGCGGCCAGAGAGGCCAGGGGCATGGCCGCCGAGGCCAGGGCAGCGCGGGTGGCGAAGACCCTCCCCTGGGCGTCGGCGGGAACCGAGCGCTGCCAGACCATCTGGCTCGAGCCGATCATCAAGGGCTCGCAGAAGAAGTACAGCCCGGCTCCGAAGGCGATCCATCCCACCGACCCCGCCATGCCGGCGACCCCGGCGGCGGCCACCCCGGCGCCGCTGAGCGCGGCGAACAGGGCGGCGGCGAGGGCCGGCCGGCCCGAGCCTCCCCAGACCCCCATGATCGCCCCTCCCAGGATCATCCCGAGGCTTCCCAGGGCCAGGATGGTGCCCAGCGTGGCCGGGCCGGAGACCGTCAGGACGAGCGGCGTGAACAGGACCGCCGCCACCTCGGTGAAGAAGCTCACCGCGGTGAATGTGGCCAGGAGCGCGGCCAGCCCGGCCCGGGCGGCGATGTATTTCAGCCCGAAGGGGACATCGGCCCAGTAGCGCCGCCGGGGGCGGCCGTCCGCCGGAGCGGCCGCCGGGATGGCCGCAGCCAGCAGCAGCGCCACGGAGACGGCGAAGGTCCCCAGATCGATCGCCGCGATGCCGGCCAGTCCGACGAGCGGCATGAGAGCTCCTCCCAGGAGCGGGGAGAGGACCTGGGCCATGCCGTTGGCGAGCTGGGTGAGGCCGCTGGCTCTGCCCAGATGCTCGCGTGGGACCAGCGTGGTCACCGCCGCGGCCCAGGTGGGCCACTGCAGTGCGGTGGAGGTGGCCATGACCGCCACGATGGCGCAGCCCAGCGGGAAGGTAAGCCTGCCCGACCAGGCCAGCCCCCCCGCGGCGGCGGTGGCGGCCGCCCCGGCGAGCTCGCAGGCCACCAGCACACCCTTGCGGCCGCGGCGGTCGATGAGCGGGCCGGCGAAGGGGAGCACCAGCAGGGGCGGCGCCGCGGCGCAGAAGGTCATCAGGGTGAACTGGGTGGCCGAGCCGCTCTGCTGGAAGATCCAGATCCCCAGGGCGAACGACGTGATGCTGCTTCCCAGCATGGACACGAGCTGGCCCGACCAGACCATCAGGAAGGCGCGCACGCCGGGCATCTTCAGGAGCGCGCGCACGTCACCCTCCCTTCACCGCGGAGGCGGCCTTGGCCGGACCGGCCACGACGGGGAGGGTGGCCAGCCCTTGCGGCAGGATCCACCCGGTCCCCTCGCCGGCCTCCCGGAGCGCCTCGTCGAGCGACCGGTGAGGGATCATCCCCATGCGCCGCACGGCGTCGGGAGGCAGCGACGACACCAGGCGCACGCGATAGCGCTCCGCCTTCCAGCGGATTCCCCAGGCGGTCTGGCCGTTGAGCTTGTAGTCGGTCACGAGCTTTCTGGCGGTGGCGGCGGCGCCGCCCGGGACGAACCAGTCGAGAAAGTCGGGCCTTCCCAGCCCCTCCGGGCACTCGGCCAGCAGGATGAGGTCCCCCTCGTCGTCCAGGAGGAACCTGGCGTGCTCCAGCGCCTTGTGCGACTGGATCATGTTGATGTCGCGCGGGGCGCCTCCGCAGCTCGCCACCACCAGGGGGCGCTTCGCCTCGACCGGGGCGGCGTGGGCGGCCAGGTAGTCGGCGCACCCTTGCCTGTGCGAGGCGCGCCAGTGTCCGGCGTAGAGGCCGGCGATCCTCCCGTGGGCGTCCAACACCGTGCCGACGGCGAAGTGAGGGCCGAACAGGGCGCAGGCCTCCTCCATGTCCTCGCTGACCGGGTTGCCGTCGAGACGTCCCGAGGCCACCCCCTCGGCCCGGGTGAGCCGCACGGTGTCGAAGGCCAGGAGGTGGTTGGCCTGGATGGCCCGCTCGGAGGCGCAGGCCGGGAGCAGTCCCTTGCGGCCGGCGCTGAACCCGGCGAAGTAGTGAAAGCCGATCGCCCCCACCAGGACGACCGCGTCCGCTTCTCCCAGGAGCCTGTTGAGCTCGACCGGGGTGCCGCGCGAGGTGGTGCCGAAATGGGCGTGCCGGGAGGGATCGAAGGCGTCGTGATGGACGACCCTGGCGCGCCGGGAGGCCTCCGGGCCCAGGATCCGGAGGATCTCCTCCGCGGTCGGGGGGCGATGGGTCCCGGCGCCGACCAGGAAGGCGACGTCGGCGTCGGGCACTCCGGAGGCCTCCAGACGCTCCAGGAGGAGCGGCGCGACGACCGCCGATCCGCTGGCCCTGGTGGCGTCGGGGACCACGATCACCACCTTGCGCCCCGGCAGGGCGATCTCCTCCAGCGGAGCCGAGCCGATGGGGGAGCCGAGCCGGCTCCGCAGCGCGTCCGCGGTGAGAGGGCCTCCGGCCGGCTCGTCTGGGAGCACCACATCGAACCGTTCGGTGTCGTAGGTCATCGAGACGGCGCCCGCCCCGTAGCCCAGGAGGATCCGCTCCCGGCTCACTGCTGGTCCTCCCCGGGGCGGCCGCCGGCAAGGGAGGCCAGCACGCGTCCGATCCCGGCCACGGCGCCGGCGATCGCCTCCGGCGTCAGATTGCTGAAGCTCAGACGCATCGCCGAGCGGACGGCGGAGGCGCCCGGTGCGGCGAAGGCCGCTCCCGGCAGGAAGGCGACGTTCTCCCTGGCCAGGGTCTGCTCCAGCAGCGCCCCGGCGTCCAGGCCGTCCGGGAGCTCCACCCAGGTGAAGAAGCCCGACCGGGGGATGGTCCAGCGGGCGCCGGCGGGCAGCTCCCGGACGAGCGCGGCCACCATGGCGTCCCGTCGCAGGGCATAAGCCTTTCTCAGTGCCGCCAGGTGGTCGTCGAACCGGCCCGAGGCGGCGAAGGCGGCCACCCCCCTCTGTCCCAGCGTGGCGGTGTTGATGTCGCTCGACTCCTTGAGGGAGGACAGCAGCGGCACCATGCGCGGCGGCGCCACGATCCAGCCGGTCCTCAGCGCCGGGGCCAGCGTCTTGGAGAACGACCCGATGTAGAAGACCCACTCGTCATCGAAGGCCCTCAGACAGGGGCGTTCCTCGCCATCGTAGGAGAGCATGCCGTAGGCGTCGTCCTCCAGGATCGGCACCCGGTGCTCGCGGGCCATCGCCGCCAACCGCCGGCGGGACGCGGCCGGAAGCGAGACCCCCGTCGGGTTGTGTCCGTCGGACATGGCGTACAGCAGCGCCGGGCGCGGCTTCGAGGCCATCGCCCGCTCCACCGCGCCGAGGTCGATGCCGGCCTGCGTGCAGGAGGGCACCACCACGAAGCGCGCTCTGGCGGGAGCGACGGCCTGATGGAATCCGGTGTAGCTGCTCGACTCGACGATGACCGGGCTTCCCGGCTCCAGCAGCAGCCGGGCCAGGAGCGACATCGCCTGCTGCGCCCCCGCGGTCAGGAAGACGGCGTCGGGGCCGCAGTCCACGCCCCGGCGCTTCATCAGCCGCGCCACGAACCCCTTCAGCTCCTCCGACGGCGGCCCGTACTGGAGCGCCCGCGCGTCCACGGCCAGGGCATGGCGCAGCAGCTCCCCCAGGACGCCGGAGGGGAACAGATCGGGTGCCGGCAGCCCCAGCGCCAGCGACACCACCCTCGGCCGGGCGGTCGTCGAGAGCATCTCTTCCAGCGCCGAGCGACGCAGAGAGCCGGTCCAGTCCGCCATCGCGGGCCCGTCGTTCGTCATTTCCGCCATCCCGTCATTGTACGGGCGCCCCGGCGAGGCGGAGCGACACGTTGAGCACGCGCATGAGCCGTCAACCTCCGGCGCGGGAGCCGTCGATCCTGGAAAGGGTGCGGAGCGCGTGGCGCACGATCCATTCGGTCTCCGGCCTGGGCGACTCCCTTCTCCATTGACGGCACACGCGCCTTGTCCAGGCCGGGCTGGTCTTGCTGGCGTCGTTGAGCCAGTTGCCGACCGAGAGCTGGACGTAGCGGCTCGTGTCGGCCCGCACCGGCTCCAGCAGCGGGAGCCCCCGCCCGGGCTCCTCCTTCATCTCGGCCAGGTGCCTGCACCAGACCCCCCTCGGCCGTGTCGATTCCACCGCGCAGCGGCGGACGCCGGGATCGGGATCGCGGACCCAGCCGGCCAGCAGCCCCAGCGCCTCATCCAGGTTCCCGGCCAGGTAAGGGCGGTACGACACCCACGCGATCTCCCGGACAATCGTGCTGGGATCGGCCGCGAATCTGCGTGCCCGCCGGATCCGCTCGGCGATGGAGAGGGAGGGGTCGGCCGGCAGCATCATGGCCGCCCACTCCCGCACCATGCCCGACGGGTGAGCCGCCAGCGACTCGAACACCCGCACCCTTCCCGCCGGCCCTTCCGCCGCCTGATGGAGGAAGGCCCCGATGGCGCGGTGCCGCTCCATCACGCCCTGCGGGGCGGTCCTCCTGGCCACGGCGACCGCTTCCTTGACGAGGCCCGCCAACCCGGCCTCCGGCAGGACGCTCTTCAAGAGCCGGGGAACGTCGATGGCGAGCCACTCCACGAGTGTGCGCGGCTCCTCTCTCCCCGTGCTCAAGGCGAGCAGGAGCCTCGGCGGGATGGCGTCCCGCCGGCTGTACCCCTTGCGCGCCGCCGGCAGCCCCGTTGCCGGGCTCGAAGGACGGTGGCTCACCGCTCCGAGTCCTCCTTCCACCGTGCGACGGTCAAAAAGGTCACCTCGGCGTCTCGCGGCCGGCCAGAACCGGCGCCGGGCGCACCATGAAGGACTGCACCTTCCAGTAGGTCAGCGTCCGCCACAGCCACTCCGCGGGTCCGAACCGGAAGCGCCCGAGCCAGGCCCTGGCCAGGAGGATCTGGACGGCGAACCCGGCCACGGCCAGCGCGGCCAGGGACGCGGGGCCGGCCCGCCCCATGAGCGAGGGACCTCCGGTGAAGCCGTAGAAGAGCCAGACGCCGAAGAGCGTCTGCACGAGATACCAGGTCAGGGCCATCCGGCCGACCGGAGCGAAGACCCGCACCGCCGGCCGCCAGGCGGCGCTGAGGAACAGCAAGGCGAGGCCGGACGCGTAGGCCACCGTGAATCCCAGGTGCCCGGTCTCGGTCAGCAGCCTCCGGAGGAACGCCAGCGGCGCGCTGCCGTCGGCCGGACTCAGCAGGCCGCCGGCGAAGACCGTGTTGCCGATGACGCCGGCCGCCGCCCCCGCCACGACCAGGCGCCGCAGGAGTCTTCGATGGGCCTGGAGGCTGCCGAGCTGGATCGTGCGCGCCACCAGGAGCCCGAGGGCCAGCCGGCCGAACACGGCGACCTGATAGGCGATCTGGCCGACGGAGAGAGTCAGGTACCAGTCGTACAGCCAGTTCGCCTTCAGCACCTCGGCGTAGCTTCCCTCCGAGAACGCCGCGAGCGCCAAGGCGTCGAAATCGGCGCCGGGAGGTGACGACGGGAGCCATGCCTGCATGCCCGACACGGCCGCCGGCACCGCCACCGCGCAGGCCAGCGCGATCCCCAGCAAGGCGCGGGGGGTGGCCAGCGCGCACAGCGGGAGCAGCACGGCCCAGAGGGCGTAGAAGCGCAGGACGTCGAAGGCCCACAGCAGCCAGCCGTGCGCCAGGCCGATGACGAAGAGCCAGCCGATCCGGCGATAGAACAACCCCGTCCCGGCGTCGCCGCGCGAGCGCGCCCGGCCGATGAAGAGCCAGAAGCTCACTCCGAAGAGCAGCGAGAAAAGCCCGATGAACTTGTTCTCGATGAAGAACCGCTCGAAGGTGTAGGCGATCGAGTCCAGGGGGCCTCCGAAGGCGGAGTCCCTCTGGGCGCCGGTCATGTAGGTGATGCCGGAGAAGATGAGCAGGTTCGCCCAGAAGACGCCCAGCAAGGCGAATCCGCGCAGCGCGTCGACGAACTCCAGCCGCTCGGCGGGCCCGGCCGCTGTCCCTTCCGCCTTCATCACGGATGCCCCCATCGGATCTGTCATGCTGCCCGGTTCCCCTCATCGCGCCGGCGCGCTCGGTGCCGCCGCTCGAAGTCCGGCCCCTCGAGCCGCGCCTGGAGGCGTCCGCCTACAGGTTCCCGCGGGCGGCCTGCTCCCGCTCCACCGCTTCGAACAGAGCCCGCACGTTGCCGCCCCCGAAGCTCCGGGCCCCCTTGCGCTGCACCACCTCCAGGAAGCCGGTGGGACGGCCGGTCACCGGCTTGGTGAAGACCTGGAGCAGGTACCCCCAGCGGTCCCGGTCCACCAGCACGTTGAGGTCGCGCAGCTCCCCCAGGTCCTCGTCGATCGCCCCCACCCGGTCAAGGAGGCTCTCGTAGTAGGGGGCGGGGGTGGAAAGGGAGTCCACCCCTCCGCTCCTCAGGGTCCTGACGGTGGCGGCGATGTCGCTCGACTGCAGGGCCAGGTGCTGGGCTCCAGGGCCGTGATGGTAGTCCAGGTACTCCTCGATCTGGGACCTGGAGCGCCCGTGAGCGGGCTCCATCAGGGGAAGCTTGATGAGGCCGTTGTCGCTCTGCACGACGCGCGAGTTCATGGCGCTGCGGTCGGTGACGATGTCCTCGTGGTGCGCTTCGCTGAAGCCGAAGGCGCGCTCGTAGAAACTCATCCACCTGGCCAGGCTTCCCTCCTCCACGCAGCAGGCCACGTGGTCGATGGCGGTGAGGCGGCCGTCACGGGGGGCGTGCGGTGGCTCCCAGGGTCGGTACCCGGGGAGGAACGCGCCGGAGTAGCTCCCACGCTCGATGAGGGAGTGCACGGTGTCGCCGAAGGTCCTGACCGCGGCGCGCCGCACGCGCCCCCGCTCGTCGCCGATCTCCCTGGGGGGCTCGATCGGCTCGGCGCCGGCGGCCACGCAGCGCTCGAAGGCGCGGCCGGCGTCGTCCACGGCCAGGGCCACGTCGCGGATGCCGTCGCCGTGCACGCGGGCGTGCTCGGCCACCGGGCCGTCGGGGGCCAGCGCGTTGGTGAAGACCAGGCGGATCGACCCCTGGCCGACGACGTACGACTGCCTGTCGCGCAGGCCGGTCTCCAGCCCGGCCTGGGCAAGGGGGCGGAAGCCGAGCGCGTGGGTGAAGAAGTAGGCCGACATGAAGCCGTTGCCGACGTAGTGCTCGACGTGATCGATACCCTGGAACATGCCTCTCTCTCTTTCTGCGCCGCCTCAGCGGCCCGTTCGATCCTTCCCGCCGGCCGGGCGGGAGGCATGGTTCTCCACGATGGCCGCCAGCGTGCGCACCCCTTCGCCGGCGAGGATGGATCCGTGCGAGCCCTCGGCCCATTCCACCGAGAGCCTGCCCTGGACGAGGCGCCGCCATCCCAGCGGAGCGTCGTTGGAGCGCGCGGCGGCCGAGTCGGCGCCGCGCACCAGCACGGCGTCTCCGCCGTACGGCCGGGGCCGGTAGGCGCGCGCGGCCGCCGCCCGCGCCTCGACGCCCGACATCCACCGCGCGAGATCGGTCTCGGAGATCCCCTCCGGGCCGGCGGCCGCGCCCCC
>DATEEA010000151.1:0-27198 GCA_035281445.1 Candidatus Polarisedimenticolia bacterium | reverse complement strand
CGATCGCCCAGGCCGCGGCCGAAGGGCTCGCCCTGGGAGCCTACCGGATGGCCAAGTACCACACCGGCGAGGACGCGCGCGGCCGGCCCCTGCGGGCCGTGGAGCTGCTGGCCGGCCGCTCCGATCTGGCCGCCGCCCGCGCCGGCGTGGACAAGGGGACGCTGCGGGCCGAGGCGGTGAACCTGGCGCGCGACATCGTCAACGAGCCGGCCATCGTCATCACGCCGATGAAGATGGCCGAGATCGCGCGTCGCATCGCCTCCCAGCGCGGCCTCGAGGTCAAGATCCTGGAGAAGAAGGACCTCCAGCGGCTGGGGATGGGAGCCATCCTGGGAATCGCCGCGGGGAGCGCCCAGCCCCCCTGCCTCATCCACCTGACGTATCGGCCCCGGAAGCCGGGCCGCAAGAAGGTCCCCAGGCTGGCCCTGGTCGGCAAGGGATTGACCTTCGATTCGGGCGGGTTGTCGCTGAAGACGGCCTCGGGCATGGAGACCATGAAGCTGGACAAGGCCGGAGCCACCGCCGTGCTGAGCGCGATGTCGGCCGTGGCGGGGCTGGCCCCCGCCGTGGAGGTGCACGGCATCATGGGGATGACCGAGAACATGCCCGGGGGATCGGCCCTCAAGCCGGGGGACATCCTCACCTCCCTGAGCGGCAAGACCATCGAGGTGCTCAACACCGACGCCGAGGGGAGAGTGGTGCTGGCCGACGCCCTGGCCTACGCGCAGCGCCAGCAGGTGGACCAGATCATCGATCTGGCCACGCTCACCGGCGCGTGCATGGTGGCGCTGGGGCCGGTGGTGTCCGGCGCGTTCGGCAACGACCAGGAGATGATGGACCGCTTCCTGGCCGCGGCGCGCGAGGCGGGAGAGAAGATGTGGCAGCTCCCGCTGGTGGACGACTACTCCGACCAGCTCCGCAGCGACGTGGCCGATCTCAAGAACACCCCCACATCCCGCTACGGGGGGGCCATCACCGCGGGACTGTTCCTCAAGTCGTTCGTGGAGAACGGTACGCCCTGGCTGCACCTGGACATCGCCGGGCCGGCCTTCCTGGAGAGCGAGCAGGGCTACATGCGCAAGGGGGCCACCGGCGCGGCCGTGCGCACGCTGCTGACCTACATCCAGTCCCTCTCGGACGCGTAGCAGGGATGGGGCACCAGGAGCATCGGCTGAGTGCCCCCCGCGCCGTCGGGGTGGCGCTGCTGACGGTGTCCGACACCAGGAGCCCCGAGAACGACCTGAGCGGGCGCCTGGCCGCCGATCTGTGCCGCGCGGCCGGCCACCACGTGGTGTCCGCCGCCATCGTCCCCGACGACCCCGTGCGCGTGTCCGAGGCGCTCGGCGCGCTGCTGGCCGACCGGCGCGTGCAGGCGGTCCTGATCAACGGCGGCACGGGGATCTCGGCCCGGGACACGACCCTCGAGGCGGTGGGGCCGCTGCTGGAGCGCCGCCTGGACGGATTCGGGGAGCTCTTCCGCTGGCTCTCGTTCTCCGAGGTCGGGCCCGCGGCCATGCTCTCCCGCGCCGCGGCCGGGCTGTGCCGCGGGCGCGCCGTCTTCTGCATGCCAGGCTCCCCCCAGGCCGTGCGCCTGGCCATGGAGCGCCTCATCCTGCCCGAGCTCGGCCACGTGGTGGCCGAGGCGGGCAAGCCGACATGATCGCCTGGGCGGCGGCCCCTGCGGCCGCGGGCCAGGCGGGGGGCCACCACGACCCGGTCGCCCCCGTCCTGCTGGGGGTGGTGGTGATCCTGATGGCCGCCAAGCTCGGGGCCAGCCTCTGCGAGCGGATCGGCCAGCCCGCGGTCCTGGGGGAGCTGCTGGGGGGGGTGCTCCTGGGGAACCTGCACCTGGTCTCGGGTGTGGAGTTCTTCCTTCCCTTCCGGGACGACCCCTTCCTGGACATCTTCGCCCGGGTGGGGGTCATCGTCCTGCTGTTCGAGGTGGGTCTCCACACGCGGGTGAAGGACCTGATGAGCGTTGGGCCGTCCTCCACCCTGGTGGCCGCCATCGGCGTGGCCGTGCCCATGGGGCTGGGATTCCTGGTGGGGGAGTGGCTCCTGCCGGAAGCCTCCACCAACGCGCATCTCTTCCTCGGGGCCACGCTCGCCGCCACCAGCGTGGGCATCACCGCGCGCGTCCTCAAGGACCTGGGCCGGCTGGAGCGGCGGGAGTCGCGCATCGTGCTGGGCGCCGCCGTGATCGACGACGTGCTGGGACTGATCATCCTGGCCGTGGTCAGCGGCATCGTCACCGCGGGGACGATCACCTTCTCCGAGGTCGCCCGCATCAGCCTCGTCTCCCTGGCCTTCTTCGCGGGGGCCATCCTGGCCGGCCCCGCCTTCATGCGGACCTTCGTCTCCTACGTGGCCAGGCTCCCGGTGCAGGGGATGAAGACCATCACCGCGCTGTCGTTCTGCTTCTTCCTGGCGTGGCTGGCCGACGTCATCGGGCTGGCCCCCATCGTCGGGGCGTTCGCCGCGGGGCTGGTGCTGGAGGAGTCGACCATGGAGCGCTTCAGCGCCCAGCGCCCGCTGCGCGAGCTCATCGAGCCGTTCGTGACCCTCTTCGTGCCGATCTTCTTCGTGCTGATGGGACTTCAGGTGAAGCTGGAGACCTTCGCCGATCCGTCCGTCCTGGGGCTGGCCTCGGCCATCACCGCCGCCGCCATCCTGGGCAAGCAGGCGTGCAGCCTGGGGGTGCTGGAGCGGGGGCTGGACCGGATCACCATCGGGGTGGGGATGATCCCTCGAGGCGAGGTGGGCCTGATCTTCGCCAGCATCGGCCGCGGGCTGGGCGTGGTGGACGACACCTTGTTCACGGCCACGGTGATCATGGTCATCGTGACCACGTTCATGACGCCGCCTCTGCTCAAGCTGACCATGGCCGCGCACGACCGCCGGAAGAAGAAGGCGCGCCGGTGATCGGCGCGGCGCTCCTGGCCGCGGCCGCGGCGGCCGCCCCGGCTGCGGATGCGCCGGCGGGCTCCGGGCCCCGCGCGCCGCGCCCCTTCGAGACCTACCTCAACATCCGGTCGGCCGCCTCCGGCTCCCTCTCTCCGGATGGCTCCAGGGTCGCCTTCCTGGCCAACATCACCGGGCTGAACCAGCTCTGGCTCGTGGACCGGCCGGCCGGCTGGCCGGAGCAGCTCACATTCTTCCGCGATCGGGTCCAGTGGGCGGAGTGGTCTCCGGGCCCCGAGCCCTGGATCCTCTTCGGCAAGGACGCCGGCGGCGACGAAAGGACGCAGCTCCTGCTGGCCGGGCCGGGCGGGGAGATCGAGCCGATCACCTCGGATCCCAGGGTCATCCATCGCTCCGCCCGGTGGTCCCCGGACGGGACCCGCGTCGCCTACGCCTCCAACGCCCGGGACCAGGCTTTCTTCGACATTCACGTGATGGAGATCGGGTCGCGGCGGGCCGAGCGGGTGCTGGAGCACGACGGGGACAACCAGGTCGCCTGCTGGTCTCCCGACGGCAAGGCGCTGGTGCTCGAACGGGCCAACGGAAGCCTCGACGACGACCTCTACCTGCTGGAGCTGGCCTCGCGGCGCGTCACGCACCTGACCCCCCACCAGGGGGCGGCCGTGTACGACCATGTCTCGTGGCCGCCCGGCGACATCCTCTACACGGCCACCGATCAGGGCCTGGACCGGGTGGCCCTGGCGGCGATCGACGTCCGCGGTCCCAGGCCGACCATCGTGGAGTCATCGCCTCACGACGTCTCCGAGCTGGCCTTCTCCCGCGATGGCCGCAGGGTCGCCGTGGCCCACAACGCCGGCGGCTACACCACCATCTCCCTGCGTGAGGGGGGCCTCAAGGGGCGTGAGCTCCCCGCTCCCGCCGTCCCGCGCGGCGTGGCCGGGGGCTTCCGGTGGTCGGCGGACGGCCGGTTCCTCCTGCTCAAGGTGGAATCCGCCGGGGAGCCGGGGGACCTCTGGCGCCACGACCTGCGGGAGGGGACGACCGAGCGCGTCACGCGCAGCAGCCTGGCGGGGATCCCGCGGGGTGACTTCGTGGAGCCGGAGAGCCTCTCGTACCTCTCCTCCGACGGGCTGGAGATCCCGGCGTTTCTCTACGCCCCGCGGCGGCAGACGACGGCCGCGGTCCGGCGCCCCGCCGTGGTGTTCATCCACGGCGGGCCCGAGAGCCAGACCCGGCCGGGCTTCAATCCCGTGATCCAGTTCCTGGTGAACAGGGGCTACATGGTGCTGGCCCCCAACGTCCGGGGGAGCACCGGCTACGGCAAGGCCTACCACCGCATGGACGACAAGAGGCTGCGCCGCGCGGCCATCGACGACGTGGCCGCGGCGGCCCGGTGGCTGGGGGAATCGGGCCGGGCCGATCCGCGGCGCATTGCGGCGATGGGAAGCTCCTATGGAGGCTACATGACCCTGGCCGCCCTTTCCTTCCACCCCGATCTCTGGGCCGCGGGGGTGGACATCGTGGGGATCTCGAGCTTCCGCAGCTTCCTCAAGAGCACCGGCGTCTGGCGGGCGCGGCACCGTGCCACCGAGTACGGCGATCCGGTGCAGGACGCCGAGTTCCTGGACTCCATCTCGCCGCTAATACGTGGCCGACAGGATCGCCGCGCCGCTCATCGTGGTGCAGGGGGCGAACGACCCCAGGGTGCCCCGATCGGAGGCCGAGCAGATCGTCGCCAGCCTGCGCCGGCGCGGCCGCCCCGTGGAGTACCTGCTCTTCGAGGACGAAGGGCACGGAGTGGTGAAGCTGCCCAACAGGATCAAAGCCTACGGCGCCATCGCCGAGTTCCTCGACCGGCACCTCCACCCGTAGCGCGGCCGGCCCTCGCCGGCGTCACTCCCTCCAGCGGTGGCCGGCGATCGACTCCTCCAGAGCCTTCATGGCGGCCGAGCCGGGCCCGTGCACGAGGAAGGCCGGGACGAGCCGGCGCAGCAGCCCCGAGCCCTCGGCCCTGGCCAGCATGTGATCGTCGTCGAGCAGCAGCAGGCGTCCGTTGGGATAGCGGGCGGCCAGAGCGATCTGCGTCCTGTAGTCGGCCGTCTGGTCGTGCCTCCCCGCCAGCATCAGGACCTCGGCGAGCACCTGGCCCGCCGCCGGCAGGGAGGCGGAGACCGGCGGGAACCCTTGGCGCCGGGACGCCTCCACCAGCGGGAGCGCCACGTGGTACTCGTTCTCCGCGTTGGGGTGGACCGGGCCGGCGAACAGGTCGATCGATCCGAGCAGGGGATGGATCGACTCGTAGATCCTGACGCGGATGGGAGCGCCCGCCGGGCCCGCCAGCATCGTCTCCACCGCGTCCACCTGGTAGGCCTCCCGCCGGCGGGCCAGCGCCTCGGCGTCCCCGCGCGCCATCTCCTCGATCAGGGAGGCGCGCTCGGCGGGGAGCCGGCCGGGAGTCACGAAGAAGTGCTGCCTCTGGAGCAGCCGGATCAGGATGGCCCGGTCGGCCGGGGAGCGCTCCAGCCCCCGCGTCAGCCGTGCCCGGAGCCGGGGATCCTGCTCCCCCAGCTCGTCCCAGAAGCGGTCGTGCCTCAGCCCCAGCTCCACCTCCAGAGCGCGCAGCGGACCGACGGCGGTGACCGCGCTGGCCGCCCCTTCGGGGTGCGCGGCCAGGTACTGGTGCGCCAGCAAGGCGCCGCCGGAGACCCCGTACAGGTGGACGCGGCCGGCCGGGCCGGCCACCGCCCGGCGCGCCGACTCGATGTCGCCGATCCACTGGCGGCTGCCGAACAAGCGCATGGCCAGGGCCCAGTCCACCTCCGGCCCCTCGCCCAGCCGGGCCAGGATGTCGGCCGAGGTCCCGCGCCCGATCACCCCGATGACGTTGATCCCCGGGCCGAACGTCTCTTCCTGGATGGAGGCGACCCGGCCGGCGCGCAGGAAGAACTGCTGCCCGTCGGCCACCACCAGCACGGTGGGCAGCGCCGGGTCGAACGGCGCACCGGACTCCAGCCGGATCGTCCCCCACCCGAAGGAAGGGTCGTCGTGGTCGAGAGGGACCGGGAGCGCGAGGTCCACCTTCATCCCGGGCTGCACGGCCGGCCCGGCCGGGAGGATCCCCGCCGCGGCAGCGAGGACCAGATGGAGGACCGCGGCAGGTGACATGGAGGCTCCTGCCGCTTCGACGCGCGGCGGGCACGGCGGTTACGCAGGAGGGGCGGGGCGCCCGGCCGGCGCCGATCCGGGGCCGGCGAAAGGCGCGCCAGGCGCGGCGTTGACAGGCTTGATTCCGCACCACGGGCACCTATGTTGTGGCACCGGAGGTGCGGCGGATGAAACGCTTGTCGATGTTGTCGGGTTCACGGGCGAGAGTCGCGTTCCTCGCGCTGCTCGCCTGTCTCTTGACCCTCTGGCCGGGCCGCGCCGCAGCCTTCGGCGAGCGGCCGCGCGATCCGATGGGCCGCGAGTCCGAGGCCCGCGAGCGGCTGACCGAGGGGTTCCGGCAGATCCTGCGCTTCTTCGCGCAGCACGAGCTGTCGCTGCTGGCGGCGTGGCGCGAGATGCGCTCCAGCGCCGACCCCGACTTCTTCGAGCACCGCTACCCGGAGATCTCCCGGGAGATGGATGCCTGGGCCGCCGCGCTGGAAGCCCAGTTCGGAGGCGGGGCCGCGGAGCAGGATCTGGACTTCACCTTCCTGCTCCAGGAGTTCGCGCCGGTGGTGCTCTCGGACCGCGCCTCGTCCATCACCCGCGACAACGCCTTGGCCACCATCTGCATGGTCTGCGTCATGGACCGGCTGCGATGCGAGCCGGCGCTCTTCCACCGCTTCCTGGCCTCCGTCGTCGCAGACGATCCTTCGGTGACCCGCAAGGCCGAGGCGCTGCGCTGGCTGCGCCGCAGCGGCGGCGCGGTGGAGGAAGGGATCCTGGAGAAGGTGCTCGGCACATCGGCCGCCTTGGACCCGGACGTCCGCTCCGAGGCGGCCAAGCTGCTCTTCGGACGCAGCACCCGCGCCTCGCTCAGCGCGCAACGCCGGCTCCTCTCCACGGTGGGGCTGCCCCCCCAGGCCGGACCCGAGCCCCCGCGCATCGCCTGCGCGGCGATGGATCACTTCGCCGACGCCGGCTACGAGGAGGCCACGCCCGACCTGCTGGCCGCCCTCGACGATCCCTCGTCGCAGGTCCGGGCGTGCGCCGCCGACGCTCTCGGACGCCTCAGCGGGCGGCCGATGGCGTTCGATCCCGCCGGCACCGGCCCCCTGTCCAACGACGAGGCCAAGGCCGGCTGGCGCTCCTGGTGGGGCGGCCGCGGCGCCGAGCGCGGCGGCGGACGCTAGCCCGCGACGCCTCCCGCCGCGCTCCCGATCCTTCGGGCCGCCCGCGCGCCGCGTTTGAACGGCCTCCATCCCTGTGGTAGGTTCTGGCCGATGGAGCCGGACCCCGCGCGGCGCAAGCCGAGCGTCCCTCACCCACGCATCCTGCCCACGCGACTGGCGATCGATCCGACGGCGTTCGTCGCTCCCGGGGCGATCCTGCGCGGGGACGTGACCCTGGGCGCGCGCTCCAGCGTCTGGTACGGCGCCGTGCTGCGGGGGGACCTCGCCCCGGTGGCCGTGGGGGACGACACCAACGTCCAGGATGGGGCCATCCTCCACGTGGAGACCGGCGGGCCCGCCACCCTGGGCCGCCGCGTGACGGTGGGACACCGCGCGGTGGTGCACGCCTGCACGGTGGAGGACGACTGCCTGATCGCCATCGGCGCCATCGTCCTGTCGGGCGCCCGCGTCGGCAGGCACTCCATCATCGGGGCGGGGGCGCTGGTGAAGGAAGGATGGGACGTCCCGCCCCTGTCCCTGGTGCTGGGGGTCCCCGGACGGATCGTGCGGCAGGTCACGGGCGAGGAGATGGAGCGGGTGGCCCGCAACTGGGAGGTCTACGTGGCGTACGCCGAACAGCACAAGATCGCGGAAGGCCGGGACGGGCGATGACGGAGCGGGGCGCGGAGATCCTCTCCGGCATCGACTGGCGTCCGGTCGGTTCGCGCATCGAGGAGGCGGCGCGCGGCCGCCGCCCCGCGGTGCTGAGCACCCACGTCAACCCGGACGGCGACGGGCTGGGCTCGCAGCTCGCCCTGCGCGCCTTCCTGCGCGAGCGCGGCGTGGACGTCCGGATCGTCAACAACGATCCGGTGCACGCCAAGTACGCGTTCCTCCCGGGGGTGGAGGCCGTGGAGGTGTTCGATGAGGCGAGGCACGCCCCCCTCATCGCCTCGGCCGCCCTGCTGTTCGTGCTGGACAACTCCAGCCCCGAGCGCCTGGGAAGGCTCCTCCCGGCGGCACGCGCCACCGGCGCCTGCAAGATCTGCATCGATCACCACGTGACCGTGGATCCCTTCTGGGACCTGAACTGCATCGATACGGAAGCCTCGGCCTCGGGGCAGCTCGTCTACGAGATGGTGCTGGCACTGGGGGGGCGGATCACCGCCGCCATGGCCGAGCCGCTCTACGTCTCGTTCGTGACCGACACGGGGCACTTCCGCTTCGGCAAGACCACCGCGCGGGTGCACCGGATCATCGCCGACCTGATGGACGCCGGGCCGATCAGCCCGCCCCGGGTCTACCGCAGCCTCTTCGAGGGGGTGCCCCCCGGGCTCAACCGCCTGGTGGCCCTGGCCCTGGCCGACACCCACTACGAGTACGGCGGCCGGTTCGCGTGGGCCCGCCTCACCCTGGAGCAGCTCCGGGCCAACGGCGGGCCCGACGAGGACACCGGAGACCTGGTCAACATGCTGCTGGCGGTGAAAGGGGTGGAGGCGGCCGCCCTGTTCAAGGAGCTCCCCGAAGGGCGCACCAAGGTCAGCCTGCGATCCCTCGGCGACGTGGACATCCACGCGCTGGCCGAGAGCCTGGGCGGCGGCGGGCACAGGAACGCCTCGGGGATCACCATGGCCGCCCCGCTCGGCGAGGGGGTGCGCCGCGTGGTGGACGGCATGCGAGGGGTGCTCGGCGCATGAGCCGCGTGGGCATCGTGCTGTCCGGGTGCGGCTTCTACGACGGCACCGACGCGGCCGAGGCCATCCTGTCGGCGCTGTCGGTGGAGCGGGCGGGGGCCAGGCCGATCTTCCTCGCCCCGGAGGTCACCCAGATGCACACCATCGATCACCTCTCGGGGAGCGAGTCGGAAGGGGAGCGCCGCGAGGTGCTGGCCGAGGCCGCCCGGCTGGCGCGAGGCAAGGTGCGCAGCCTGGCCGAGCAGCAGCCCGCCGAGCTCACCGCGCTCATCGTCCCCGGCGGCCACGGCGCGGTGAAGAACCTCATCTCCGGCTTCGGGCAGCTCGGCGTTCGACGAGAGCTGCTCCCGTCGCTGCGGGAGCTGCTGTCGGGGCTGACGTCGCGCCGGTCCCCCATCGGGTCGATCTCCCTGGGGCGGGCCGTGGTGCGGGCCTACTTCGACGAGCCGCTCTCGGAGGACGACATGCGGATGGCGGCGGGGGACGTGGAGGTGGACGAGGAGCGGCGGCTGGCGTTCACCCCCGGGTTCCTGACCGGCACGTCGATCCTGGACGTGGCCTCGGGGATCGAAAGGATGGTGCAGACACTGCTCAGGATGTCCACGCGCGAGCTGCACGTCATCCACTGAGGCCGGCCCATGCGCGTCACGGTGAAGCTGTTCGCCTCCTACCGGGAGCTGGCCGGCGCCGCCGAGACCTCCCTGGAGATCCCCGACGGCTCCACGGTGCAGGAGGCCTGGGGCGAGCTGTGCAGGATCTGGCCGGCCCTGGCCGCCCAGCCCTACCGCCCGCTGACCGCCTGCAACCTCCGCCACGTGCCGGCGGGGCACCGGCTCCGCGAAGGAGACGAGCTGGCCCTGCTCCCTCCGGTCAGCGGCGGATGAGCGCCGCCGAGGGCCGTCCCGGCGACATCGTGCGGGTCGGCCCCGAGCCGATCGACGCCGGAGTCCTGGCGGCCGCGCTGCGCACCGACGCCTCGGGGGCCATCGCCTCCTTCGCCGGAGTGGTGCGCGACCATCACCAAGGCCGGCGGGTCAGCCACCTGATCTACGAGGCGTACCCTCCCATGGCCGAGAGCGAGCTGCGGCGCATCGTGGACGAGGCGCGCGGCCGCTGGCCGGTCCAGCGCATGGCCATCGTCCACCGCACCGGGAGGCTGGCGGTCGGAGAGACCTCGGTGGCGGTCGTGGTGGCCTGCGCGCACCGCCGCGCCGCCCTGGAGGCGTGCTCCTTCGCCATCGAGGAGCTGAAGCGCTCCGTCCCGATCTGGAAGAAGGAGTTCTCCGACACCGGCGAGGAGTGGATCCTTGGCGACCCGTCGAGCCCCTGCTGACGCCGGGCGCCCGCTCGCCGTCCCGCTGTCGGCTCTCGTCCTCGCCGTCCTGCTCGCGGCCTGCGCCAGGAACCCGGTGACCGGCCGCCGGCAGATGATGCTGATCACCGAGGAGCAGGAGTTCGCCATCGGGCAGGGGGCGGACCAGGAGGTGCGGCGGCAGCACGGGGCCTATCTCGACAGCCCGGCCCTGCGCTCCTACGTGGACGGGGTGGGCAACGCCCTGGCGAAGCAGGGGGAGCGGCCCGGCCTGGTCTTCCACTTCGAGGTGCTCAACGTCCCCGAGATCAACGCCTTCGCCCTCCCCGGCGGGTTCGTCTACGTCACCCGGGGCATCCTCGAGCGGCTCAGCACCGAGGACGAGCTGGCCATGGTCATGGGACACGAGATCGCCCATGTCACCGCCCGCCACGGCGCGTCGCGCATCTCGGCCATGTACGCGCTGCAATATGGGTCGCTCCTGGGGGCGATCATCAGCCCTCGGACCTTCGGCAACTACAACGACCTGATCGGGCTGGCCCTGCAAGTGGGCCTGAGCAAGTACTCCCGGGATCAGGAGAGCCAGGCCGACGCGCTGGGAGTGGACTACTCGCACCGGTGCGGCTACCGGCCCCAGTCCGCGGTCAACGTCCTGCAGATCCTCCAGTGGCTGGAGGGGAAGGAGCCCGGGGCGCTGGAGCGCTGGTTCCTCTCGCATCCCCCGGCCGCGGAGAGGATCGCCGACGTGGAGAGCCGCATGAAGGAGATCGAGGCGTCCGATCCGGCCGCCCTGCGCCGGCAGGCGGCGCGCGAGGCGTACCTGCGGCGGATCGACGGCCTGATCGTCGGCCTCTACAACGGCTCGGAGATGGTGCTGAAGGACCGCTACCACAACAAGGAGCTGGCTGTCAGCCTGCACGTGCCGCCGGGGTGGGAGGTCAACCTCGATCCCAACGGGGCGCTGGTGGCCATGCACCGCGAGGAGAAGGAGTTCGTCTTCCTGGAGGCGGAGCCGATGCACACGGCGGCCACGGCCGCCGGAGTCGAGGAGGAGTTCGACAAGACGCTGAAGCGCCGAGGCTGGAAGCGCACCGGCGGCCGCGAGGGCTCGGCCGGAGGGGCCGTCGCCAGGCTGGCCACCTACGAGGGGGCGACCTCCAAAGGGGAGCCGATCGGGGTGCTCAAGACCTTCCTGGTGCACGGCAAGCATCGCTGGACGGTGACCGCGGTGGGGGAGCGGCAGGCGTTCGCCGGCCGGCTCCCCGACTACGAGTCCTGGGCGCTGGGCATCGCGTTCCTCGACGAGGAGGAGTCGGCGGCGCTGCAGCCGCCGCGCCTGAAGGTCCTGCCGGCACCCGCCGGGGCCACCTGGCGGTCGCTGGCCGGCGAGCATCTGGGCGAGGCCGAGGCGGCCGAGCGGCTCGCCTTCTACAACGGCCTGCGTCCCTCCGAGGCCATCCCGGCGGGGACCCTGATCAAGCTCCCTCCCAGCCTCGCCGTGCGCCCCTGAGCCCCCGCTGTATGAACGGGAGAGGCATCCCCGGGGCCCTTCCCGGTGTCTGAGAGGGCGTGGCGGGGAAGGCCGCGCCGGCCGCGGCCGATAAACGCGCCGCGTTGACACTGGTAGGGGGGTTGGCTAGACTGTGGCGTTTCCGGCGAGTCTCCATGTGGATCGAGATGCACCTCATGTCTCCGACTCTGCCCAGGAGGAAGCGTACGTGACGACACAGGGCCGCGGGCCGGCAGCCGCCGCGGCGCGCCTGCTCCCGCTGGCTCTCGTCCTGATCGCCTGCCTGTCCGCCTCGGGCTGCACCATGATCAAGGTGCGGAGATCCATGAACCAGGGGGTCAGCTTCTTCAAGGCCAAGCAATACGAGAAGGCCGTGCTCTCCTTCCAGCGCGCCATCAGCCTGGACTCCAGCTACGCCGAGGCCTACCTCGACCTCGGACTGACCTACATGGAGCTCTACGAGCCGGGCTCCGAGCACTCCAAGGACCAGGAGTACGCCGAGGGGGCGATCCAGGCCTTCAAGAAGTACATCCGCCTGGAGCCGGGCAACGCCAAGGCGCGCGACTACCTGATCAACGTCTGCAAGCTCTCGCGCCGGATGCCCGACGCCATCGACTTCATCATGGAGGACTACGGCAAAAACTCCCAGGACGTGGCCCTGGTGAAGACCATCGCGGCGCTCTACCACATGTCGGGCGACACGGAGAAGGCGATCGAATGGTTCGAGAAGGTGGCCCAGCTCGAGCCGGTCAGCCCCGAGGCGCACTATTCGGTCGGCGTGGCCTGCTGGGGCCGCTCCTACAACGCCATGAACCTCGATTACGAGACGAGGATGCAGCTCCTGGACAAGGGGCTCGCGGCCCTGGAGAAGGCGCTGGCCCTGAGGAAGGACTACTACGAAGCCATCTCCTACATGAGCCTGACCTACCGCGAGAAGGCCAAGTACGACATCAGCCCCGCCACGTCGGTGATGTGGCGCCAGAAGGCCGATGAATCCCTGGCCCAGGCCATGGAGTTGCGCAACAAGGCCCTGGCCGCCGCGGCGGCGGCCGCCGCCGCGCAGCAGGGGACCGCTCCGCCAACCGGATCCACCTCCCAGGCGCCGGCCAGCACGTCCGGCAGGTAGGACGCATGTTCGATACCCTGATCGACTCGAGCCCCCAGAAGAAGAAAACCGGGCTCCGGGCCATGTTCATGTCCACCGGCTCCATGGTCGCGCACGGCGTGATTCTGCTGAGCCTGGTGACGGCGTCCTACCTGCACGTGGAGCCGCTCCCCGAGCCGGCCATCAACGTGCAGTTCGTGGGGACCGCGCCGCCCCCCCCGCCGCCTCCACCCCCGCCCCCTCCGCCACCGGCGTCGGGAGCGTCCAAGCCCAAGGAGGAGATCAAGAAGCCGGAGATCATCCCCGAGGACATCCCCGAGGTGGTCCAGCCGCAGGAGATCCCCAAGGAGATCCCGCAGGCCGAGGAGAACCCGGGTGAGGAGGGGGTCGAAGGGGGCGTGGAAGGGGGCGTCCCGGGCGGAGTTCCGGGAGGCGTGGTCGGAGGCGTCGTGGGCGGCGTCATCGGCGGGGTCCTGGGAGGCGTGCCGGGAGGCGTGCTGGGCGGGCTCCCCGGGGAGGACCAGCCGATCTACCTGACCGGCGACGTGAGGCCGCCGGAGAGGACGACCTTCGTGAAGCCCGCCTACCCCGAGGTGGCGCGCAAGGCTCGCGCCGAGGGGAAGGTCATCCTGGAGATCGTCGTGGGCCGGACGGGGGAGGTCGAGGACGTGAAGGTCCTCAAGTCGAACCCTCTCTTCGACCAGGCCGCGGTGGAGGCCGTGAGGAAGTGGAAGTACCAGCCGGCGCTGCAGAGCGGCCGGCCGGTCAAGGTCTATCTCACGGTCATCGTTGACTTCAACTTGAAGTAGAAGAGGAGCCGGAGCATGGAATTCGGTCCGATGGAAATGTGGAACCAGATGGGGATCCCCGCCAAGGCGGTGGCTCTCTTCCTTCTGGGGATGTCGATCTGGTCGATCGCGGTGATGTTCGAGAAGTTCCTGATGTACCGCGCGGCCGTCAAGCAGTCGGTGGAGTTCCTGCCGATCGTCACCAAGGCCATGCGCAACAACGACCTGCAGGGGGCGATCGACGCGTCCAAGAAGTACCCCAAGGCCCACCTGGCCAAGGTGCTGTCGGCCGGCCTGCAGGAGTTCCTCAACGAGAAGGACGGCGGGGCCACCGTGGACGTCATCGAGGCGGTGCGCCGCGCCCTGGAGCGCGCCACCGTGCTGACCAGCGCCGAGCTGAAGGCGAAGCTGGGCGGGCTGGGGACGATCGGCTCGACCGCCCCCTTCATCGGCCTGTTCGGGACGGTGCTGGGCGTCATCACGGCGTTCGAAGGGATGGCCAAGTCGGGATCGGGCGGTCTGGGATCGGTCTCCGCCGGTATCGCCGAGGCGCTCATCGAGACGGCGTTCGGTCTGTTCGTCGCCATCCCCGCGGTCATGATGTACAACTACTTCCAGGGCCGGATCGAGCGCTTCGAGGTGGAGATGTCCAACTCGGCCTCCGAGCTGGTGGACTTCTTCCTCAAGCAGCGCCAGAACGTGGCGGCGAGGTAGGCTTCCCATGGGAATGGCGGTCGGCAAGAAGGGGAAGATCAACTCCGAGATCAACGTCACCCCTCTGGTGGACGTGGTCCTGGTGCTGCTGATCATCTTCATGGTGGTCACCCCCATGCTCCAGAAGGGCCGTCCCGTGCAGCTGCCGACCACCAGCAACCCCTCGGCGCTCCCCGAGGACGAGAACGAGCTGCTGATCTCGGTCGCCTACAACGGCCAGGGGAACCCGGTGTCGGTGTGGCTGGAGACCAAGGAGGTGGCGCTGCCGGACCTGGAGACGCTCCTGCTGGAGACCTACCAGCGCAACCCCAACAAGCGGGTGACCCTGAAGGGGGACAAGAGGCTGTCGTACGGCGACGTCAAGGACGTCATGATGGTGGTCAACCGGGCCGGCTTCTCGGGAGTGGGGATCGTGGCCGAGAAGACCGGGGTGCCGGGAGTCTAGGAGAGCGCCGCGATGGGCATGTCGGTCGGAGGAGACAAGGGGAAGATCAACTCCGAGATCAACGTCACCCCCCTGGTCGACGTGGTCCTGGTGCTCCTGATCATCTTCATGGTGGTGACCCCGCTGCTGCAGCGTGGCTACGACCTGGACGTCCCGCAGGCCATCGAGCAGCCCATGCCCACGGAGATCCTGGAGAAGCAGATCGTCGTCACCTACGCCAAGACCGGCGACCTGTTCATCAACAAGGAGAAGACCCAGCGGGAGCAGCTCGAGCCCAAGCTGGCGGGGATCCTGGCGGGGCAGAGCAAGAAGCTGGTCTTCCTGTCGGCGGCCCGCAACCTCAGCTACGGCGACGTGGTGGGGGTGATGGACACCATCCGCTCGGCCGGGGCGGAGGGGATCGGCCTGGTCACCGACGACAAGATCGCCGACGCCCCCCTGGAGAGCGCCGCCCTGGCGTCCCCCGGCACTCCCAGCGGGCAGTGAGGTCCGGCGCCTCCCCCGCGCGGGAGGAGGCGCCGTCCCCGGTCTTCAGGCTTTCCGGCCGATCCTCATCCCGTAGAACGACCGGTGGACGAAGACCGCCGACACCACGAAGAAGGCGGCGGCCAGGCCCCGCGTCAGCCCCTCTCCCTGCTGCCTGCTCAGCGAGACCGCCAGCTCCACCGCCAGCAGTCCGAACAGCGTGGTGAACTTGATCACCGGGTTCATGGCCACCGAGGAGGTGTCCTTGAAGGGGTCCCCCACGGTGTCGCCCACCACGGTGGCCGCGTGCAGCTCGGAGCCCTTCTCCTTGAGGTCCACCTCCACCACTTTCTTGGCGTTGTCCCAGGCCCCGCCGGCGTTGGCCATGAAGATGGCCTGGTACAGGCCGAACAGGGCGATGGAGACCAGGTAGCCGATGAAGAAGAACGGCTCCACGAAGGCGAAGGCCAGGGTCCCGAAGAAGACGGCCAGGAAGATGTTGAACATCCCCTTCTGGGCGTAGGTGGTGCAGATCTCCACCACCTTTTTGGAGTCGCTCACCGAGGCGCGGGTGCTCCCTTCCAGCCGGATGTTGCGCTTGATGAACTCCACCGCGCGGTAGGCGCCGGCGGTGACCGCCTGGATGGAGGCGCCGGTGAACCAGTAGATGACCGCGCCGCCGGTGATGAGTCCCAGCAGGAACGGGGCGTGCAGCAGCGACAGCTTGCCGAGGTACGACGGGTTCAGCCCCTCGGTCAGGGCCACGATGATGGAGAAGATCATGGTGGTGGCGCCCACCACGGCCGTCCCGATGAGCACCGGCTTGGCGGTGGCCTTGAACGTGTTGCCGGCGCCGTCGTTCTCCTCCAGGTTGTGCTTGGCCGTCTCGAAGTCGGGGGTGAAGCCGTGGCGTGAGCGGATCTCCTGCCGGATGCCGGGGACCGACTCGATGACCGACAGCTCGAAGACCGACTGGGCGTTGTCGGTGACCGGGCCGTAGGAGTCCACGGCGATGGTCACCGGCCCCATCCCCAGGAAGCCGAACGCCACCAGCCCGAAGGCGAAGACGGCGGGGGCGATCATCAGGGCGTCCAGCCCCTGCTCGCTCACGGCGTAGGCCGCGGCCATCAGCCCCAGGATCCCCGTGCCCAGCCAATAGGCGCTGTAGTTGCCGGCCACCAGACCCGACAGGATGTTGAGCGAAGGGCCCCCTTCCCTCGAGGAGGTCACCACCTCCGCCACGTGCGCGGAGCTGGTGGAGGTGAACACCTTCACCAGCTCGGGGATCACCGCCCCGGCCAGGGTGCCGCAGGTGATGACCGTGGAGAGCTTCCACCAGAGCGTGCCGTCCCCCAGGTCCGGGATCAGGACGTAGCTGGAGGCGTAGGTCAGGGCCACCGAGACGAACGAGGTGAGCCAGACCAGGCGGGTGAGCGGGGCCTCGAAGTTCATCCTGGCGGCCTGGGCGTACTGGGCCCGGGCCATGGCCTCGTTGATCAGGTAGGACACCCCGCTGGCCACCACCATCATCACGCGCATGGCGAAGATCCAGACCAGGAGCTGCACCTGGACGGCGGGGCTGGTGACCGCCAGCAGGATGAAGGAGATGAGGGCAACGCCGGTGACCCCGTAGGTCTCGAAGCCGTCCGCCGAGGGGCCCACCGAGTCCCCCGCGTTGTCCCCGGTGCAGTCGGCGATGACCCCCGGGTTGCGCGCGTCGTCCTCCTTGATCTTGAAGACGATCTTCATCAGATCCGAGCCGATGTCGGCGATCTTGGTGAAGATGCCGCCGGCGATCCTCAGCGCCGCCGCCCCCAGCGACTCGCCGATGGCGAACCCGATGAAGCAGGGGCCGGCCAGGTCGCCGGGCAGGAACAGCAGGATGATCAGCATCAGCAGCAGCTCCACGCTGATCAAGGCCATGCCGATGCTCATCCCCGCGCGCAGCGGGATCGTGTAGCAGGGGAAGGGCTTGCCGGCGAGCGCCGCGAACGCGGTGCGGGAGTTGGCAAAGGTGTTGATGCGGATCCCGAACCAGGCCACGGCGTAGCTTCCCGCCATCCCCACCAGGCTGAACAGGATGATCACGGCCACCTTGTAGGGCGGGAAGCCGCGCAGCGGCTCCCCGGTGGCGGCGTCCACTCCGGTCACGGCGAGCCAGCCGAAGTAGACCAGCACGATGGCGCTGATGAAGCCCCAGAGGATCATCAGGAAGCGCCCCTGCTGCACCAGGTAGGTCTTGCAGGTCTCGTAGATGAGCTCGGAGATGTCGCGCATGCTGGCGTGCACGGGCATCGCCTGGAGCTGCCGGTAGATCACCAGCCCGAACAGGAGCCCCAGGGCGCAGACCACGAGCCCTCCCATCAGGAGGGTTCGCCCGTCGAGGCCGCCGGCGAAGGCGACCTGCGACAGGTCGGGGAGCGCGAGGCTGGCCTCTCCGCCGGCGTGGTGAGCGGGGACGCCTGGCTCGGCCGCCGGGATCGGCCCGGCCGCCAGGGCCGCCGCGGCCGTCAGGGCGGCGGCGAAGGCCGCGCGGAGAGGGGATCGCGCCGAGGGGCGGCCGGCACCCCCCGCGCGTGGTTGCATGAGCGTCATCGTCGTGTCTCCATGGGCCCCGGCCGGCGTCACCTCGCCGGCTCGTCCGAGGGCCCGGGTCCACAGGGGTTGGCCGCCCGCGACGCCGCGAACGCTTCAGCACCCGGTCCAAGGGCTCGAGAGTGGGAAAACGGGGGGCTTTATAGCAAGCTTTTCGCCGGTTGTCTAACCCGGCGGGCGGGCGCCTGTTGCGTGACAATCCCTCAAGGTGTTAAATTCACGCGACACTGCGCGGAAGGCCGCAGAAGGCTCATCCTGGGCATCTTCCGCGCGGCGGGCCCCGGCGGCGCTTCAAGGAGCGCCGGGCGGGGCAGGCCGGGGAGGCCCCGAGGGCCGCACGACGAGGCCGTGGTCCGGGGCGCCGGTGCGGAACACCCGACGATCGAACGAGCGCTGACGGGCTCTGCCTTGATGGGATATCCGGTTCACCGATTCATGGCGCAGGACGAGACGCGTCCGGCGGCCGCAGGGCCGCCGCCACGCCCCCATCCCCGCGGGATACCCCTACAATCCGGGCCTCCAGGGGTTCCGCCCTCGAGCTGAGGTCCTTCCAGGACCGGCCTGACTCCCTCGCCGCACCGCGACGATCCCCTCAGGGGGAGCGAGGAGACGCATGGCCGGTACCACCATCGCCCTGGCGGCCGCCGCCGCCCTCGCTCTCGCAGCGGCGTCGGCGCTGCTGGGCTGGGTCCTGAACAACCGCGCGGGCAAGGCCAGCGCGGCGGCCGCCCGCGAGCAGGCCCGCCGGATCCTGGCCGAGACCGAGCAGCGGGCCGAGGCCGACCGCAAGGCGGCCGTGCTCTCCGCCAAGGACGAGTGGTACCGCACCCGCAAGCAGCTCGAGCGGGAGGCCCGCGACCGCCAGAAGCAGCTCCAGACCCTCCAGAAGCAGGCCGAGGAGACCCAGGCCGCCCTGCAGGAGAGCGCCATCCAGCTCAAGCGCAGGGAGCAGTCTCTGCGCGACAAGGAGCGCAACCTCCAGGATCTGGAGCGCCAGGCCAGGGAGAAGAACCAGGCCCTGGAGACGGCCACCCGGGAGGTGACCGAGCGGCTGGAGGCGATCTCGGGGCTCACCGCCGAGGAGGCCAAGAAGGTCCTGCTGGGAAACCTCAAGAACGAGACCCGGTTCGAGGCGGCGCGCATGATCAAGGAGATCAAGGACGAGGCGCAGCGCAACGCCGAGGTCGAGGCGCAGAAGATCATCTCCCTGGCCATCGAGCGGCAGGCCGCCGACTACTCCAACGAGAAGACGGTCACCGCGGTGCCGCTGCCCAGCGAGAAGATGAAGGGCCGCCTCATCGGGCACGAGGGGAAGAACATCAAGGCCTTCGAGAAGTTCGTGGGGGTGCAGTTGGTGGTGGACGACTCCCCCGACTCGGTGGTGCTGTCGGGCTTCAACCCCATCAAGCGCGAGATCGCCCGCATGTGCCTGGAGAAGATGATGAAGGAGGGGAACATCACCCCCCGGCGGATCGAGGACGTCTCCAACGAGATGAAGCGCAAGATGGTGCGCAACATCCAGCGCATCGGCGAGGAGGCTCTCAAGGAGATGAAGATCGAGGGGGTGCACCCGGAGATCGTCCGGCTGCTGGGCAGGCTCCGCTACCGCACGTCGTACGGACAGAACGTGCTGGAGCACTCCAAGGAAGTGGGGAGGCTCACCGAGCTGATGGCGCTGGAGCTGCGCCTGGACGGCAAGCTGGCCCGCCGCGCGGGGCTGTTCCACGACATCGGGAAGGCCATCGACTACGAGCGGGAGGGGACGCACCCCGAGATCGGCTTCGAGGTCGCCCGCAAGTACAACGAGCCGCTGATCGTGCAGAACGCCATCGCCTCGCACCACGAGGACGTGGAGGTGATCAGCCCCATCTCCGTGCTGGTCTCCGCGGCCGACGCCATCTCCGGCGCCCGGCCCGGCGCGCGCCGGCGCACCACCGTGGACTACGTCAAGCGCATCGAGCAGCTCGAGCAGCTCGCCGACTCCATGGAAGGGGTCGAGCAGTCCTTCGCCATCCAGGCGGGGCGGGAGATCCGGGTCATCGCCCGCCACGACAAGCTCGACGACGCCCAGTCGGCGCTGCTGGCCTCCACCCTGGCCCAGAAGATCCAGCAGGAGATGGAGTACCCCGGCAAGATCAAGGTGACGGTCATCCGCGAGATGCGCGCCGTCGACTACGCGCGCTGACGATGGAGATCGAGGCCGACCTCCACCTGCACTCCCATCATTCCGACGGCGTCCTGTCCCCCTCGCTCCTCGTGGAGCAGGCGGCCAGGCTGGGCTTGAAGGCGATCGCCCTGACCGATCACGACAGCGTGGACGGCGTGCGCGAGGCGCGGGAGGCGGCCCCTGCCGGGCTCGAGGTGGTGCCGGGAGCGGAGCTGTCGGCGTCGTACCGCGGGCGGGACATCCATCTGCTGGCCTACGATCTGGATCCCGGCGACGCCGGGCTGCGCGCCTTCCTCGAGCCGCTGCGCCACGAGCGCCGCAGCCGCGCGGAGAGGATCGTGGCCCGGCTCAACGACGCGGGGGTGCCGGTCACCATGGCCGAAGTGGAGGCCATCGCCGGGGCGGCCGGGACGCGGGCGGCGACCTCCATCGGGCGGCCCCACATCGCCGACGCCATCGTGCGCCACGGGGCCGCCGCCGACCTCGACGACGCCTTCGCCCGCTGGCTGCGTCGCGGGCAGCCGGGCTACGTGCCGCGGCGCACCCTGACCGTGGCCGAGGCCATCGGCATGGTGCGCAGCCACGGCGGCGCGATCGTGGTGGCGCACCCGTCGCTCAACCTGCCGGACTCCGACGTGGAGGCGCTGGCGCTCGAAGGGCTCGACGGGATCGAGGTGTTCCACCCCAAGCAGAACGACGACCAGCGGCGCCGGCTGGCGGAGATCGCCCGGCGGCTGGGCCTGCCCGCGTCGGGAGGCTCCGACTTCCACGGCCCCGGCCGCAGCCGGCACGCGCTGGGGGCGGCGGGGGTGGGGCTGGAGGCGCTGCGGCGGCTGCGGGAGCGGGCGCGCGGGGCCTGAGGTGAGGGAGCGCTTCGTTCCCCTGGTGCGCGATCTGCCCGGCTGGAGGGACCCCGTCGCCGTGCTCTCGCGGTTCGCGGGGGCCGGCAGGCCGGCGCTGCTGCACAGCGCAGCCGGGGCGCCGGGGAGCCCTCCTCCCCAGGCCCGCTGGTCGATCCTGTGCGCCGATCCCTACCGGGTGCTGGAGTGGGACCCCTGGGGCGAGCGCGCCGGGCCAAGCCCCCTCGTGGATCCCTTCCTGCTGGTGGAGCAGGCGGTGTCCGAGCACGCCGCCCTTCCGGCGGGGCGGCTCCCGTTCGCGGGGGGTGCCGTGGGGTGCTTCGGCTACGACGCCAGGCTGGCGGTGGAGCCCCGGCTGCGTGCAGCGGCCCCGCGGCCGGCCGGGGGCGCCTGCCGACTGCCCGGGGCCTCCTTCGGCCTGTACGCCTGGGGGATCGTGTGGGATCACTCGGCGCGCCGGTGGCACGCCGTGTCCTGCGGGGCTCCGGAGTCCGGGCCGGCCCGCCGGCTCAAGGCCGAGGCGGACCTCTCGGCCGCCGTCCGGACGGCGCTGGAGGGGCCTTCCGGCGGCGAGGGGGCGGAAGAAGCCGGCGGAGCCGGCGGGACCGTGGAGCCGGCGCCCTGTCTGGACACCAGCGCGCCGCCCGGCCGGTACCGGGCGATGGTGGCCGCGGCCCGGGAGCTGATCGCCGCCGGCGAGATCTACCAGGCCAACGTCGCCCAGCGGCTGGAGCTCCCCCCGCCGCGGGACCCTCTCCGCCTCGTGCGCGCGGCGGCGAGGCACAGCCCTTCCCCCTTCGCCGCCTATCTGGACGGCGGCTCGTTCCGGATGGTGTGCGCCTCGCCGGAGCGGTTCCTCAGCCTGCGGGACCGTGTCGCCGAATCCCATCCGATCAAAGGGACCCGTCCGCGCGGCGGCACGCCCGGGGAGGATCTCCGGCTGGCCGCCGAGCTGGCCTCGTCGGCCAAGGACCGCGCCGAGAACGTGATGATCGTGGACCTGGTGCGCAACGACCTGGGCCGCGTCTGCCGCCCCGGGACCGTGGAGGTCCCGTCGCTCTGCCGCGTGGAGAGCTTCGCCTCCGTCCATCACCTGGTCTCCACCGTGCGCGGTGAGCTGGCGCCCGGCGCCACCCGCGCCGATCTCCTCAGGGCGGCGTTCCCCCCGGGGTCCATGACCGGAGCCCCCAAGGTCAGCGCCATGGGAGTCATCGATCGGCTGGAGCCGGCCCACCGCGGCCTCTACGCCGGGGCGGCGGGGTACCTTTCGGCCTGCGGCGGCATGGACCTCAACGTGGTGATCCGGACGATCGTGCTGACGGGAGAGAGGGCCTGGCTGCACGTGGGAGGAGCTGTGGTGGCGGACTCCGACCCGGAGGCCGAGCGGGGGGAGAGCCTGGACAAGGCGCTGTCGATGCGGGTGGCGGCCGCCGTCAGCGCGGAGCGGGGGAGGGCGCCGAGGCCGAGGCCGGCGCGGGGAACATGAACAGCGCGTCGTCGATCGGCTCGTTGAACTTGATCTCCAGGATCTCCGTCTCGGTGACCAGGGCGTTGGCGCGGTAGTTGAGCACCTTCCAGGGGACCATCATGCCGTCCACCGGACGGTACCGCTCGTACTTGGTCATCTTGTCGGTGGCCCCCCAGGGGTTCTCGTACTCTCCGGCCACTTCCAGCAGGCTGGTGGTGACGTCGAACATGAGCTCCCTGGTGTAGCCGTTCTTGCGCACCTTCACCACGTGCGCCAGCTTGCCTGGGATCTCCTGGGAGATGTTGAAGTAGGTGAGGTCCGCCGACAGGTAGTTGGCCGGAGCGTCCAGCTCGGTCATTCCGTTGAGGACGCTGGCGGTCAGCACGTCCCCCCGCCGCTGGGGGCCCGCCCCAGAGTCGAACCAGGCCCGCTCCCCGTCGAACGCCTCGATGTGGCGGCCGTGCGGGTAGGCGATCTCCTTGCGCAGCAGGTTGGGGCGCTTGAACCAGATGGTGATCGTCCCTTCCCGCGGCTCGGGATAATCGTGGTTGACCACCTTCCTCTTCATGTAGATGGTGCGCCGGCCCAGGATCGCCTCCTCTCCCCCCAGCGCGGCGATCCCCGCCTTCAGGATCTCCAGGGCCTTGGGGTCCTGCTGCCGGGAGGCGTTGGGGTCGTCGAACCAGGCCGGGAAGATGATCGGTCCGCTGGGCGGCGGGGCGGCCGCCGCGGGTGGCCCGTTGGGGTCGAGCGACGGAGCGGGATCCCCCTGGGCCCCGGCGCGCCCGGAGGAGACGAGCAGGCAGAGCAGCCCCGCCGAAACGACGGTCAAGGACCGGAACGCGGAGGCCTGGGCGCGGGTCATCAAGGCGCGCCTAGAATAGCCTCTGCCTCCGGGCCGCGCAAGGCGGGGGCGTGTTGCGCGGTCTCTTCCGGCGGAGCTAACCTCCCTCCATGAGCGAGCCCACGGCCCGTCCCAGCGCCGAGGAGATCGCCGAGGAGGCCCGGAGGCTCCGCCGGCTCAGGACCCTGGTCGACCTCACCGCGGCCACCCTCTACCAGTCGGACATCACCCCGTCCGAAGGGGTGGAGCTGATCGTGAGCTGCCGGCAGGCGGCCGTGGCGCTCTTTCCGGGCAGGGAGGAGACCTTCGACCTCCTCTACCGGCCCAGGCTGATCCGCATCCTGAGGGAGCGCTTCGGCGACGCGGCGCCGTCCTAGGCGTCCTCCCGGGCCGCCACGCCACGACAGCCGGTTTTCGATATAATCCCCGGCCCCCCGGGCTTCGGCGGGGCCTCGGTCGCTCTCCTTTCCGCATCACGAGCCCCAAGGGGATGGGTGTGAGCCAGGCTGGCGCCGCTCTAGTCCTGACGACGATCGTGACCGCCGTCGTGCACACCCTCATCCCCGACCACTGGCTCCCCTTCGTGCTGGTCTCCCGGGCCGAGGGCTGGACCCGGCGGCGCACGCTCACCATGACCGCGGCGTCGGCCACCCTGCACGTGGCGCTGTCCATCGCGCTGGGACTGGCCATCGTGGTGCTGGGACGCGGAGCGGAGAAGGCGGTGACCGGCCTGGCCGAGCGGCTGGAAGCTCTCACCGGCTGGATGCTGGTGGGGTTCGGCCTCCTCTACATGACCTGGTTCCTGCTGCGGGGAGGCCACAGCCATTCCTTCGGCCTCCACCCGCACCATTCCCCGGAGGACCCCGAGCCCCCCGAGGCGAGAGGCAGGGGGCGCGAGCTGACCGGCTACGCCCTCACCTTCATCGTCGGGTTCAATCCCTGCATCCTGGTGATCCCCTGCATCTACGGAGCGGCGGCGATGAGCCCGCTCACGCTGGCCGCCGTGGCCGCGGCCTTCGCCCTCAGCACCGTGCTGTCCATGGTGCTGGTGACCCTGGTGGGGCTGCACGGCACGTCGCGGCTCACCAGCCCCTTCCTGACGCGGTACGGGGAGGCCTTCAGCGGCGGGCTGATCGCGGCGGTGGGGCTGGCGGTGCTGCTCGCCGAGGGTTAGTCTTGCGGGCCTGGAGGGCGCGAGCATGAGCGGGTACGTGATCCGGCCGGTGAAGGAGACGGACATCGAGGCGATCATCGCCCTCGACGCGCTGCTGACCGGGGCCTCGGGCCCCGACCGTGCGGGGTTCTGGCGCGGGCTGATGGCTCTGCACACCGCGCCCCCCGCCGTGGAGGAGGGGCGCGACGCCGCCGAGCCGAAGCCCTCCCTTCACCTGTGCCAGGTGGCCGTCCCGAAGGGCGGGGCCGGTGTGGCCGGATTCATCATCGGAGACGTGCAGTCGTGGCAGTTCGGGCTGCCCCGGCACGGACGGATCGTGACGCTGGGAGTGCACCCCGATCACCGGCGCAGGGGGGTGGCCACGCAGCTCGCCACGTCGCTGCTGGAGACCTTCGCCCGGATGGGGCTCCCCTTCGTGCACTGCCTGGCCGGGCCGGAGGACCCCCTCGGAGACTTCTTCCGGTCGCTGGGCTTCCGCCAGCCCGGGTTCCGCATCCTGGAGAGGCCCCTGCCCTGACCGGCGACGATTTCCGTTGACCTCGGCGCACCCCATCTCCTACCATTCCCGCGTCATTCCCATTGCCGGGCGGCCCACAGCGGGGAGGACTCCATCCGACGCCCCAGCGTCCGGCCCGGCGCAACCTGGCGGACATCATGCCCGACAATCTCAGCCGATCGGTCAGACGAAGCGAGCGAACCGCGGATCCCGCGCCCCGGCCCGCCCAGGGAGTCTCCATCTTCCTCAACGGCGAGTACGTGGACAGCCGCGACAAGGCGCTGGTCCCGCTGCACGACCACGGCCTGCTCTACGGAGACGGCGTCTTCGAGGGGATCCGGGCGTACAACGGCCGCATCTTCCGGATGCAGGACCACATGGACAGGCTGTACCACTCCGCCCGCGCCATCATGCTCGAGATCCCGTACTCCAAGGACGAGCTGGGGAAGATCCTGCTGGAGACGGTGCGGCGGGCCGGTCTCGACGAGGCCTACATCCGGCTGGTGGTCTCCCGCGGCCCGGGCGATCTGGGGATCGACCCGCGCAAGTGCCCCCGGCCGGCCGTGTACATCATCGCCGGGGCCATCGCCCTCTACCCCAAGGAGAAGTACACCAAGGGGCTGCGCTGCACGATCGCGGCCACGCGCCGCAACCGCCCCGACTGCCTCAACCCCCAGGTCAAGACGCTCAACTACCTCAACAACATCCTGGCCAAGATCGAGGCCATCCAGTCGGGCGTGGACGAGGCGATCATGCTGAACGAGGCAGGCTACGTGGCCGAGGGGGCGGCCGACAACATCTGGGTGGTGCAGGAAGGGACCTTGTGCACCCCTCCCACCCACGTCGGCATCCTGGAGGGGATCACCCGCAAGGTGCTGATGGAGATCTGCGAGGAGCAGAGGATCCCCTGCCGGGAGAAGAACATGGTGGTGCACGATCTCATCAAGGCCGAGGAGATCTTCCTGTGCGGCACCGGCGCCGAGCTGATCCCGGTGGTGGAGATCGACGGCAGGGTGATCGGGGAAGGGACCCCGGGGCCCTGGTTCGAGAGGATGCTGGCGCTCTTCCGCGCGCGCACCCAGTTCGACGGGGTGCCGTTCCGCTGACCAGAGCACCGCGGCCGGCTGGTCGGGCCAGGCGCCCCGCGGACGCCTGAGCCCTCTCACCGGCCGCCCGAGCCGCCGTAGCGGCCCCGGAGCTGGGCCCAGCGGATCCTCAGCGCGTCGAGGGCCACCCCCGGGGCGTGGCCGGCCACGCGCACCGCGCTCTCGCCGCTGAGGTAGGTCAGGTGGACCGGGATGGCCGCCACCTCCAGGCCGAGGGACTCCGCCGCCAGCAGCATCTCGATGTCCGCCAGGAAGCCCTCGGTCCGGACCCGGGGAGCGACCCGGGCCGCCGCCTCGCGCCGGAACCCCTTCAACCCGCACTGCGTGTCCTTCCAGCGGATTCCGTAGACGGCCCGCACGGCGGCGTTGAAGAGGGCCGAGACGATCTGCCGCCGGGCCACGTGCCCCAGCGCCGAGAGGGACAGATCCAGCCGCGACGAGGGGTGACGCCGATCGCCGATCACCATGTCCACCCCGGAGGCGAGGGCGGCCGCGGCCTGCTCCACGTCCTGGAGCCCATAGGACAGGTCCACGTCGGTCACCACGATGAGATCCCCCCGGGCTTGCAGGAGCCCCTCCCGGACCGCAGCGCCCTTGCCCCTGTGCCGGGGCAGGGCCACCACGCGGGCCGGGCGCCGGGCGGAGGCGGCGCGAGCCTCCTCGACGGTGGCGTCCGAGCTGCCGTCGTCCACCACCACGACCTCCGCCTCCTGCCACGGCCGGCCGGCCGGAGCGTTGTCGAGGAAGGAGGCCAGCCTCAGCAGGGAGGCCCCGATCGCCCTCTGCTCGTTGTAGGCCGGCAGCACGATGGACAGGGTCACCATGCGACGACGAACGCCTCGCTTCCGTCCGGGTAGCGCACCACGCGCCGGGGGGCGACGCCGGAGGAGGGGACCTCCCACGGCTTCCAGACGAACACCGGGTTGCGGCGGCCCGGGATCCGCTCCCCCTTGTAGAAAACCTCCTGATCGAACAGGTACCGCGTCCGCGAGAGACCGTGCCGCTGGTACTCCGCGGGAGGGAACCGGCGGTAGAACAGCAGATGGACCCAGGGAAGGTCCTCGTTGCGCGTGATGTAGATGCTGTCGTGTCCCTGCGTGGCCGGGGACTCCAGGTAGTCGTACAGCTCCTTCATGCCGAACTGGAACGCGGGAGCCGAGGCGGACGGGTAGGTGCGCGCGTAGACGACGAAGTAGCCGGCCGCGCCGGCGGCCGCG
>DATEEA010000150.1:0-11602 GCA_035281445.1 Candidatus Polarisedimenticolia bacterium | reverse complement strand
GGCCGCCTCCGGGGAGGTCGTCCCGGGAGGCCGGGCGTCCGCCGCGGCCGGATCGGGAGGAGACGCCGGCGTTGCGTGCAGCCGGCGGACCGCGGCCTCCGATCCGGATCCCGCGATCAGCCAGACGGCCGATCCCGCTCGCGCCAGTTGGGCGGGACGCTCCAGCCGCTCTTGGGAGAGCACCTTCCCCGAAGCCGGATCGATCCGCGAGAGGAGCAACCCTCCATCGTGCAGCACCGCGGCCTCGCCCGCCTTCAGCACCGCCAGCGCCACGCCGGCGGAAGGGAGCGGGATGGTGGATGTGGCGTCATCGTCCGTCAGCCGGGCGCGCCCCTCGACGCGCGGCCGCAGCTTCGGAGAGATGACCGCCAGGGTCTCCCCGCGCAGCACCGCGACGGCGCCCGGCTCGGCCAGGGGGACCACGGCGTGGTTGATCCCCGGAGACTTGTAGAACCAGGACGGCTGCAGGGGATCGAGGGTGAAGGTGGCCACGCGCCCCTCGCCGGCCAGGGCCAGCCGGTGGCCCGGCCAGGCGCCCTCGTCGGGCAGGAGGGCCGAGGCCAGGGGCTCCATCGCCAGCGCGGTGGGAGGCGAGAGCCGGCCCTGTCTCAGATCGACGACGGCCAGGATCCACCGGCCCCCCGCGCCGCCGTCCGGCCCTTTTCTCCTTCCGCCGCCGGCGCGCGCCGCGACGCACGCCCACGCCCCGTCGGGAGTCACCTCCAGCAGGCGGCCCTCGCCCCGCAGCTCCCATCGCTCCAGCGGCTCCATCGAAGGGAGCGACAGCGCCAGCAGCGCCGTGGTGCGGCCGTCGTCGGAGGGGGCCAGCGCGTAGAGGCGGCCCGCGGCCGGGCCGGCGATCGCCGACAGCGGCGGCAGCCCCTGCGCCGGCGAGAAGGGCGCTCCGGCCCCGGCGCCGGCGAGCAGCCGGCCCGATTCCAGCACGTGGACCGGGCCCTCCGCTCCCGGCGCCTCCGCCTCCGCCTGCGCCGCGGCCCGGCCGATGGCCGCGGCCAGCGGGAGCAGGAGCCCTGCGCAACGAGCCGCCAGCGACATCCCGGAGCGTCTCAACGTCTCCCCCGCGCCGGCCGATCCGGCGTCGTTTGAATCCTCCGCGCATCCTAGCGTAGAGTGCATCACCCATGCAGAGGAACCCGTTCCGCGAGGGGATGCCGCGCGAGCGCTCGGTCGAGCCGTGCGTGATGACCATCTTCGGTGCGACCGGAGATCTCACGCGCCGCAAGCTCGTCCCGGCCCTGTACAACCTGGCCCGGGAGAGGATGCTGCCTCCGGGCTTCGCCGTGGTCGGCTTCGCGCGCCGCGAGCTCTCGCATGAGGCGTTCCGCGAGGAGATGCGCCGCGCGGTGGACACCTTCTCGCGCAGCCGGCCGGTGGCGCCCGAGATCTGGAGCGATTTCGCCAAGGGGATCCACTACTGCCAGGGGGACTTCGGGGACCGCCAGGCCTACGGGAGGCTCGGCGTCCTGCTGCAGCAGATCTCGCGCGAGCGGAACACGCGGGGGAACAACATCTTCTACCTGGCCACGCCGCCCGGCCACTACGAGTCGATCATCGCCGCGCTGGGCGCGTCGGGCCTGTCGGGATCCCCCCTGCCTCCCTGGACGCGGGTCATCATCGAGAAGCCCTTCGGCCACGACCTCGATTCGGCGCGCGAGCTGAACCGCCGGGCGCAGGAATGCCTGCGCGAGGAGCAGATCTACCGCATCGATCACTACCTGGGGAAGGAGACGGTTCAGAACATCATCGTGATGCGCTTCGCCAACGGCATCTTCGAGCCGCTGTGGAACCAGAAGTACATCGACCACGTGCAGATCACGGTGGCCGAGGACCTGGGGATGGAGGGACGCGGCGCCTATTACGACGCCTCCGGGGCGCTGCGGGACATGGTTCAGAACCACATGATGCAGCTCCTCTGCCTCACCGCCATGGAGCCCCCCGTGGCCTTCCAGGCCGACCCCGTGCGCAACGAGAAGGTGAAGGTCCTGGAGTCGATCCGGCCCCTGGAGGGGGACGACGTCGGCCGCGAGGTGGTCAGGGGACAGTACGGGCGCGGGCACGTGGGAGGGCGCGGCGCGGCGGGGTTCCGCGAGGAGCAGGGGGTTTCTCCGGGATCGACCACCGAGACCTACGTCGCCATCCGGCTGTTCATCGACAACTGGCGCTGGGCCGGCGTCCCGTTCCTGCTCCGGACCGGCAAGCGGCTTCCGAAGCGGGCCACCGAGATCGCCATCCAGTTCCGCCCCGTGCCGCACCTGCTCTTCCGCAAGGAGGCCCCGGCCATCGAGCCCAACGTCCTGGCGATGCGCATCCAGCCCGATGAGGGGATCTCCCTCAAGATGACCTCCAAGGGTCCCGGGGCCATGACCCTGCAGCCGGTGGTGATGGACTTCCGCTACGGCACGTCGTTCGGGGCCGACCCCCCGGAGGCCTACGAGAGGCTCCTGCTCGACTGCATGGCGGGGGACTCCACGCTGTTCACCCGGCGCGACGAGGTGGAGCTGGCCTGGCGCTTCATCACCGGAATCCTCGATGCCTGGTCGGCCGAGGACGCGCCGGCCCTTCACATCTACCCTGCCGGGAGCTGGGGACCCGAGGCGGCGGATCGCCTCGTGGAGAAGTGGAGGCGCGTGTGAACGCGCTGGAATCGTTCGCCCACGGAGAGCCCCTGCCGGTGGACGTGACCTCCATCGAGCGGGAGCTGGCGTCGCTGTGGAAGACGGCGGCCTCCGATCCGGCGGGCGGGGGCGGACCGGCCCTGAGCCGGGCGTGCCAGATCAACCTGATCGTCTGCTGCGCCGGGCGCGAGGAGGCGCGCGCGGCCGAGGAGCTGGTGGCGGCCATCACCAGCGAGTGCCCGAGCCGCGCGCTCATGGTGGTGGTGGAGGACGGCCCCGGAGACGGGCTGGAGGCCTCGATCTCCGCGCACTGCTCCTACGCGCCGGGGAGCGGCCGGGGCAGGCAGGTCTGCTGCGAGCAGATCACGCTGCGGGGCACCGGAGCGGGGGCCGCGCGCCTGCCGGGGGCGGTCCTGCCGCTGCTGCTTCCCGACCTGCCGGTGGCCCTGTGGTACCCGTCCGATCCTGAGGCGCGGGCTCCGGGGGGCTACGCGCGGGTGGCCCGGGCGCTGGCGGATTCCGCCGACCGCGTGGTGGTGGACTCGCGCCGCTTCCCGGATCCGCTGCGCGAGGTGCCGGAGCTGGCCGCGCTCCCCTGCGCGGTGAGCGACCTGGGATGGCAGCGGCTGCGCGGCTGGCGCGAGATGACCGCCTCGTTCTTCGACGGGCAGATGTTCGAGAGCTACCCCTCCCGCATCGACACCGTGCGGGCCACCTACGCGCCGGGAGCCTCCGGGTCGAGGCCCGGCGCGGGCGCGGCGGAGGCGCTGCTGCTGTCGTGCTGGGCCGCCTCGCGGCTGCGCTGGGGCCCCGACCCATCCGCCCGGCGCGGGGCCGGGTCCGGCGGCCGGTTCACGCTGCTGCACCCGGCCGGCAACCGCCCCTGCTCCATCCTGCTGCAAGCCGATCAGCCCGCGCGCCGCCCCGCGGGCCAGGTCGTGGCCTTCGAGCTGCTGGCGGGGGAGGCCTCCTTCACCGTGCGCCGATCCGAGATCATCGACTGCGTGACCGCCACCGTCTCCGTCCCGGGCGCCTGCCCCATCCCCCGGTCGGCGCGCGTCCCCGAGCGCGGCGAAGGGGCCCTGTTGTGCCGCAGCCTGGAAACGTCCGCCCCCGATCCCGTTCACAGGGAAGCGCTGCGCCTGGCCGCAAGGCTGGCGGGCGCCCAGCAAGGAGATGCCGCATGAGCCCGATGCCCACGCCGCCGCCGCTCCGTGAGGACCCGCTCCGGATCGACATCTGCAAGGACGCCGGCGAGGTGGCCCGCCACGCCGCCGCGCTGTTCACGGCCGCGGCCGGACGGGCTCTGGGGGCAGGCCGGCGCTTCTCCGCGGCGCTGTCGGGCGGCCGCACCCCGCGGCGGCTCTACGAGCTGCTGTCCGAGGACAACCACGCCCATCAGGTGGTCTGGCCCGCGGTGGAGCTCTTCTGGAGCGACGAGCGCTGCGTCGGGCCCGACCACGCCGACAGCAACTACGGGGCCGCGCGCGAGGCGCTGCTGTCCAAGGTCCCCGTGGCCCCGGCGCACGTCCACCGGATCCGGGGAGAGGACCCCGATCCGCGCCGCGCCGCGGCCGACTACGAGCGCGAGCTCCGATCGGCGTTCCTCGGCGAGCCGCGGCTCGACCTGGTGCTGCTGGGGATGGGGGAGGACGGCCACACGGCGTCGCTGTTCCCGGGGAGCCCCTTGCTGGAAGAGCGGGTGGCCCTGGCCGCCGCGGCCGCCGATCCGGCCGGCACGCCCCGCGTCACCCTGACTCTGCCCGCCATCAACGCGGCGCGCCTGGTGGCGGTGCTGGTCACCGGACCGGGCAAGGCGGCCATGGCCCGCAGGGTGCTGGGTGCCCGCGCCCGCGACGAGCGGCTCCCGATCCAGAGAGTGCGCCCCGCCGCCGGCCAGCTCGTCTGGATCCTGGACGCCGACGCCGCCTCGGAGCTGGAGGCGGGCGCCGCCGCGCAGGATGGGCCGGGTCCCCCCCGGCCGTCCTGACGGCGCGTCTCAGCTTGCCCTCATCCACTCCTGCAGGCGGGCGGCCAGCCTGGGGCCGGTGAAGCCGAGGTGATCGGCCAGCACCTTCCACGGCGCGGAGGCTCCGAACCGCTCCAGACCGATCACCAGCGCGTCGTCCCCGGCCACTTCGTGCCATCCGAGAGGGGAGGCCGCCTCCACCACCGCCACGCGCACGCGCGCGTCGCCGGCCGGCACCAGCGCCCGGCGGTAGGAGGCCGGCTGCTCCTTGTACAGCTCGACGCAGGGCATGGAGACCACGCGCGTCGGCGTTCCCTGCTGCTCCAGCAGCCGCCTCGCCTCCACGGCGGAGCCGACCTCCGATCCCGTGGCCACGAGCACCAGCTTCGGGGCCCCTCCGGAGGCCTCCAGCAGGGTGTAGCCTCCCCGGAGGAAGATCTCGGGCCCGAACGGCTCGGGGGAGGCGGCGCGATCGAGCGCCGGAGTGTCCTGCCTGGTCAGGGCGATGGCGGTGGGGCCTCGCCGCCGCGTCAGGGCGTGGGCCCAGGCCAGAGCGGTCTCCGGACCGTCCGCCGGGCGCACGACGTGCAGGTTGGGCATGGCGCGCAGCGAGGCGAGCTGCTCGACAGGCTGGTGCGTCGGGCCGTCCTCTCCCAGCAGCACGCTGTCGTGGGTGAAGGCGTAGATCACCTGGAGCTCGGAGAGGGCGGCCAGCCGGATGGCCGGGCGCATGTAGTCCGAGAAGATCAGGAAGGTCGACCCGTAGGGGATGAACGCGCCGTAGTAGGCCAGGCCGTTGCCGATCGATCCCATGGCGTGCTCGCGCACCCCGAAGGCGATGTTGCGTCCCGCGTACCGGCCGGCCTGCACGTAGGGAGAGCCCTTCACGTGGGTCTTGGTGGACTCCACCAGATCGGCCGCCCCGCCCACGAAGCTGGGGACCAGCTCGGCCACTCTCTGGAACACCTTGCCGCCGTGCGCGCGCGTGGCTCCGGAGTCGCGCGGGGCGGCCGACAGCAGCTCCTGAGCGATCCCATCGGGGACGGCGCGCGACAGGTGCTGGTCGAGCAGGCGGGCCCTGGCCGGCTCCGCCTCCCGCAGGCGCGCCGCCATCGCCCGCCAGGACTCGTAGTCGCGCTTCTTGGCGGCCACGAACCCCGCCAGGTGGCGCCGCACCTCGTCGGGGACGTGGAACGGAGGGTGCGGCCAGCCCAGCGCCCTGCGCGTGGCCTCGGCCTCCTCGGGCCCCAGGGGGGCACCGTGGGCCCCCGAGGTGTCCTGCTTGCCCGGAGAGCCGTGGGCGATGTGGGTGCGGGCCACGATCAGGGACGGTCTCGCCGGCTCGGCGGCCGCCGCCTCGATGGCCGCGGCGGCGGCGCCGTGATCGTGCCCGTCGATCCGCTGCACGTGCCAGCCGTACGCCTCGAAGCGCCGTCCGACGTCCTCGGTGAAGGTGATCTCCGTGGAGCCGTCGATGCTGATCCGGTTGTCGTCGTAGAAGGCGGTGAGGTTGCCGAGCCCGAGGTGCCCGGCCAGGGAAGCCGACTCGTGCGAGATCCCCTCCATCATGTCCCCGTCGCTGCAGACGGCGTAGACGCGGTGGCTGATCAGCTCGTGGCCCGGAGCGTTCACCCGCTCGGCGAGCAGCCGCGCCCCCAGGGCCATCCCCACGGCATTGCCGATCCCCTGGCCCAGCGGGCCGGTGGTCACCTCCACCCCCGGAAGGCACCCCGCCTCGGGGTGCCCCGGCGTGCGGCTCCCCCACTGGCGGAACGACTTGAGCTCGTCCAGCGGGACGTCGAACCCGAACAGGTGCAGCAGCGAGTAGAGGAGCATCGAGCCGTGGCCCGCCGACAGGACGAAGCGGTCACGGTCGGGCCAGGCCGGGTCGGCCGGGTTGAAGCGGAGGTAGCGGCTCCAGAGGACGTAGCAGTAGTCGGCGGCGCCCATGGGGAGGCCCGGATGGCCCGACCTGGCCTTCTCCACGGCGTCGACGGAGAGCATCTTGATCGCGTTCACCGCAAGGCGTGGCAGGTCGGCGGTGGTGGTTGCCATGCGTCGGTCTCCATGCGTCTGGGGGCTTGCCGTCGCGGCCACTCTACCACAGCCCTTCCGCCCCCCCGGGCCCTGGGCGGGCGCCGGGCGGGCGGGCGAGCCCGGGAAGACACCTGACACCGGAGCGGGGATCGGTCATAATAGGGCGCTTCGCGCACAATCCGGGCGGTCCGGCGCGCACGCCGACAGCGTCGCGCGCTCGGCCGACTCCCGGCCGGATGCAGGCCCGGATCACCGAACTGTCGAGGAGAGGATGACGACGCAGACCGCCCGCGCGGCGGAGAAGGCGAAGGCCGAGACGATCGATCGTGTCGTGGTCAGGCTGGCCGGGGATTCCGGAGACGGCATCCAGCTCAGCGGCAACCAGCTCACCACCTCGTCGGCCATCGCGGGCAACGACCTGAGCACCCTGCCCGACTTCCCGGCGGAGATCCGCGCTCCGGCGGGCACCTTGCCCGGCGTCAGCGGGTTCCAGATCAGCTTCAGCAGCTACGACATCCACACTCCGGGCGATCAGCCCGACGCCCTGGTGGCCTTCAACCCCGCGGCGCTCAAGGTCAACATCGGCGAGCTGAAGCCGGGCGGCCTGCTGATCGTGAACTCCGACGCCTTCCAGGCCAAGAACCTCCAGAAGGCCGGCTACGCCCGCAACCCGCTGGAGGACGGCTCCCTCGACGGCTTCCGCACGCTGGCCCTGCCGATCACCGACCTGAACCGCAAGACCTTGGCCGGCACCGGCCTCGGGACGCGGGAGATGGATCGGTGCAAGAACTTCTTCACGCTGGGCATCCTCTATCACGTCTACCAGAGGCCCGACGACGCCACGCTGCGCTGGATCGAGAAGAAGTTCTCGAAGGACCCCGCGCTGAAGTCGGCCAACCTGACCAGCTTCAAGGCCGGCCGGGCCTACGCCGAGGCGACCGAGATGTTCCAGTCCACCTACGTGGTGGAGCCGGCGCCCTTCCCGCCCGGGCTGTACCGCAACATCATGGGGAACTCGGCCTTGTGCCTCGGGCTGGTCGCCGCCTCGGTGAAGTCGGGCCGGCCGCTCTTCTACGCCGGCTACCCGATCACGCCGGCCAGCCCGATCCTCCACGAGCTGGCCCGCTACCGGGAGCACGGCATCCTCACCCTTCAGGCCGAGGACGAGATCGCCGCGGTCTCGGCCGCCCTGGGGGCCGCCTTCGGCGGCGCCCTGGCGGTCACGGGCACGTCGGGCCCCGGCATCGCCCTCAAGACCGAGGCCATGGGGCTGGGCCTGATGGTCGAGCTGCCCATGGTGGTCATCAACGTGCAGCGCGGCGGCCCCAGCACCGGGCTCCCCACCAAGCCGGAGCAGGCCGACCTCCTGCAGTGCCTGTTCGGGCGCCACGGCGAGTCGCCCCTCCCGATCCTGGCGGCCAGCTCCACGGGCGACTGCTTCGACGTGGCCGTGGAGGCGTGCCGCATCGCGCTGAAGTACATGGTGCCGGTGATCCTCCTCACCGATGGCTACCTGGCCAACGCCAGCGAGCCGTGGAAGGTCCCCTCGGCGGACCAGATCCCGGAGTTCGAGAGCAGGCTGATGCCTCCGGGAAGGGAGAAGTATCTCCCGTACGAGCGCGACCCCAGGACCCTCGCCAGGGCGTGGGCCGTCCCCGGCATGGCCGGCTACGAGCACCGCATCGGCGGCCTGGAGAAGGAGGACGTCACAGGCAACGTCTCGTACGATCCGGAGAACCACGAGCGCATGGTCCGGCTGCGGGCCGAGAAGGTGGAGCGGATCGCCGACGAGCTCCCCCCGACCGTGGTGGACGGAGACCCAGCCGGTGAGCTGCTGATCGTGGGATGGGGGAGCACGCGCGGCGCGATCATGGGAGCGGTCCGGCGCAAGCGGGCCGAGGGGAAGAAGGTGAGCTGGGTCCATCTTCGCTGCCTCAACCCGCTGCCCAGGGATCTGGGGGACATCCTGCGCCGGTTCCGCAAGGTCGTGGTCCCCGAGCTGAACAGCGGCCAGCTCGCGCTGCTGCTGAGGGCGAAGTACCTGGTGGACGTCATCACCCACAGCAAGGTGCAGGGACGTCCGTTCAAGGCGATCGAGATCGCCGAAAAGCTCGACGAGCTGCTGGAGGCGTGACGGACGTGGCGACGACGCAGGCACCCGAGAAGAAGCAACCCACCGCCAAGGATTTCCAGTCCGACCAGGAGGTCCGCTGGTGCCCCGGCTGCGGTGACTACGCGATCCTGAGCGCCGTCACCAACGTCTTCCCCAAGCTCGGCGTCCCCAGGGAGAACATCGTCGTGGTGAGCGGCATCGGCTGCTCCAGCCGGTTCCCGTACTACACCAACACGTACGGCTTCCATGGGATCCACGGCAGGGCCCCCGCCATCGCCACCGGACTGAAGGCGGCGCGACGGGACCTCTCCGTGTGGGTGGTCACGGGCGACGGCGACGGGATGTCCATCGGGGGCAACCACCTGATCCACGCCATGCGCCGCAACGTCGACCTGAAGATCCTCCTGTTCAACAACAGGATCTACGGCCTGACCAAGGGGCAGGCTTCGCCCACCTCGGAGATCGGCAAGAGGACGGCGTCGAGCCCGTACGGCACATACGAGCGTCCCTTCAACACCATCTCCCTGGTGCTGGGGGCGGAGGCGACCTTCGTGGCGCGCAGCGTGGACATCTACCGCAACCACTTGCAGGAGATGCTCACCCGCGCGGCCGAGCACCGGGGCACGGCGTTCGTGGAGATCTACCAGAACTGCAACATCTTCAACGACGGCGCCTTCTCCGAGGTGGTCGAGCCGACCGTGCGCGACGACAGGAACCTGCTGCTGCGGCACGGCCAGCCGCTGGTCTTCGGCAAGCAGGCTCCCAAGGGGATCCGCCGCAACCCTCACAGCGGCGTGCTGGAGACGGTGGAGCTGGGCGGCGGCGTCACCGAGAAGGACCTGGTGGTGCACGATGAGAGGCGCCCCGATCCCGACCTGGCGTTCGAGCTGAGCCGCCTGGACTGGCCCCTTTTCCCCACCCCCCTGGGGGTCTTCCGCTCGGTGCAGGTGCCGACCAGCGAGGATCTCCTCTGGGAGCAGGTGGACAAGGCGCGCTCGGCCAGGCCGGCCGCCGATCTGGCCGGACTGCTGCGCCGCGGCGACGTCTGGCAGGTGCTGGAGGGGGGCAAGGTCCAGCAGATCGGCAGCGAGTAGGGCTTCGGGCGCCCGCCAGCGCGCCGCCGGCCGGCGGATGGGGCGGCCTCGGGCGCCTCGCGCGGCCCTTCTCAGCGCAGGGCTCGCCGGACGATGCCTCGGGCCAGGGCGCTGCCCCTGCGGGTCAGGAGGCGCTCCTCGCCCGCCCGGGCCAGGCCCTCCAGGGCCGTCCTGATGGCGGCGCGCTCGTGCCGCAGCTCCTTCTCGATCCAGGCGCGCGAGGCTCCGGGCGCTCCGCCGCCGGACAGCAGCCGGCGCAGCAGCTCGGCCCGATCGCTGAACGTGTACGCCGCGTGCAGCAGCGCGCGCAGCGGCCTCGGCCCCCGCCGCCACGGGGAGACGAATCCCGGCTCGCCCGCGTCGCGCGTGAGCGGGCCGAGCTCTTCCAGCGCGTGCAGGCGGTGGTGCGCCGTTTCGTGCAGCAGGTCGTCCGCCAGGTCGGTGGGCGACTTCCCACGCAGGTTGATGTACGAGACCGCCGGCCGCGCGCGCATGGAGAAGCTGACCGTCCCCCGCTCCGACAGCGGCACGACCACGCGCGTGTACGCCTCCACTTCCACGGCCCCTTCCGGCCAGACCCGGCGCACGATCCGCAGCGCCTGGCCCAGCCGGTCGGCGGCGCCGCGCACGGTGCCGGCCGGAGCCAGCCCCGTTCGCGCCGATCGGACGCCGCGGGCCAGCACGATCGTCGAGCCCGGGATCAGCGGGCGGGGCGCCGGCCGGACCGGCCCGCCGGGGATCAGGATGGGCGCGCCGCCGGCGATCCCGAGGCGTGCCCCGGGGGCGGCGAAGAATGCGCAGGGTATCGGGTGCCACAGGTGCACCTCGCCGCGCGCCCGCGCCTCGTCCCCGTCGGGCTGGAGATGCAGCGGGAACGGGCCCGGCGCATCCCCCGCCGCCGGATGCGCCAGCAACGGCACCAGTGCGCGAAACGCCCTGTCCCTGAGCTCGCGCCCCAGCCGCGCCGCGCGCGGGCGGAACCCCCTGTCGGCGCGGCCGCGGGGGAGGAGCTCCGGCAGGTGGCTTCCGGCAGCCACCGTCTCGAACAGCTCCTCCACGCCGGCCGGCGACAGCAGCGCCGCCGCCTCCTCCGCCGTCGCCAGCCAGCCTCGCACCCCTGGCGAGAGGAGCCAGCGGGATCGAGCGCGCGGGGGGAGGCGGCGCAGGACGAGGGACATCGTCCGCGCGGCCTCGGCGTGCCAGGGGGCGCCGGGGGGGAGGGAGGCGAGGACCCTCCGCATCCTGGCGCGGTTGCGCCCAGCCACGCGGCAGAGAACGGCCGGCACGGCCCGTAGCCGGCCGATGCCGGACGATGTCATGCGATCCATCCCATGATCCGGCCGCCTCGCCGCCTCGCCGCCTCGCCGGCCGCGTGGGCGGCTGCCGGCGCGGCGTCTATAATAAGCGCGCTTCGCAGGCGCGGCGGAGGAGGAAGCGGCGGCATGAGCTCGATCGTCGTGGCGTGGGCCCTGGGCGGGGCCATCCTTGCGGCTCCCCAGGTCCCTTCCGGCGATCCCGTCCCCCTGCCCGGCCCGCACCGCGTCGTCCGGCTGGCGCCGGTGGAGGCCGGGACCCTCCCCCCCGCGCTGGCCGCGGCGCTCACCGGGATGCTGGAAGCGGCGCTGGAGTCATCCGGCGGCGTGGAGGTGGTCCGCCCGGCCTCCGGGGTGGAGCGGCCGGCGGAGCCGGCGGGGTGGGACCTGCAGCTCGGCGTGAGCGGCCGGGGCCCGTGGCGGGCCTGGGCCCGCGCCAG
>DATEEA010000149.1:0-34884 GCA_035281445.1 Candidatus Polarisedimenticolia bacterium | reverse complement strand
GCCCTGGCCTGAGCCGGGGGAGCCGGCGGTTTGTCCTCGCTGCCCTTCGCGGCGGGGCGCCTGGAGGGAGGGGCGGGGGCCGCGGCGGCCGGCGCCGCCTTCAGCCGCGTATCGGACTCCTCGTCCACGGAGCTCAGGTTGGAGCGGACCTCCACCCCCTGCGCCCGCAGCCGCTCCACGACCTCCTTGGTCGGGAGCCCCACTCTCTTGGCCAGCTCATGGATCCTGATTTTCGCCATCCTCGCCTTTCCCCGCCTACCGCTCTCTGTCGCCCGTGCCGCCGGATCCCTGCTCCGCGGGCTCCTCGGCCTCCGGCGCGGCGGCCTCCGCCTCCATCATGCCGCCGGCCGCAGGGCCGGCATCGTCGTCGCCCGGCGGCGCCTGGCCGAAGATCGCCTCCGTCTCCGGGATGGCGTCCGCCTCGGCCTGGGCGGCGGCCTCCTCGGCCAGGCGGGCCTCCTCCGCTTCCGCCGCCTTCCGGCGCTCGATACCCTCGGCGGCCGACTCGACGATCTTCTGGGCCGTCTTCTCGCCGACCCCCTCCACCTCGCAGAGCGCGGCGGAGCCGGCTTCCACGATCTCCTCCAGCGACCGGTACCCCGCGTCGAGGAGCCGCTGGATGGTCTTCTCTCCCACCCCCGGAAGCGCCTTGATCTCCCGGGTGCCGCGCTGGACGCGGGCCATCTCCTCCTCGATCTCGCGCTTCTTCTCGGATTCGCTCTTGATGTCGATGTTCCACCCGATGAGCTGCGAGGCGAGGCGGACATTCTGCCCCTTCTTGCCGATGGCCTGCGAGAGCTGGCTGTCCTCCACGGTGATCTCCAGCCTGCGGTTCGCGTCGTCCACCACGCTGACCCGGCCGATCTTGGCGGGGTTGAGCGCGTTGCCCACGAACAGGCTCGGGTCGTCGGACCACTGGACGATGTCGATCTTCTCTCCCCGCAGCTCGCGGATGATGGCCTGCACCCGGGAGCCCTTGATCCCGACGCAGGCCCCGACCGGATCGACGTCCTTCTCCTTGGAGCGGACGGCCACCTTGGCCCGATCGCCGGGATCCCTGGCGATGCTCTCGATGATGACCGTGCCGTCGTAGATCTCCGGCACCTCCATCTCGAAGAGCTTCATCAGAAGCCGCGTGTCGGTCCTGGAGACGGTGATCTGGGGCCCCTTCGCCGACTTGTCCACGTTCACGATCACGGCGCGGATCCTGTCTCCCTGGTTGTAGTGCTCCGCGCGGGACTGCTCGCGCCGGGGCAGGATGGCCTCGGTCTTGCCCAGGTCCAGGATGATGTCGCCTCGCTCGAAGCGCTTCACGATGCCGTTGACCACCTCGCCCACACGGTCGCTGTATTCCTTGAAGACGTTGTCCCGCTCGGCCTCGCGGACCTTCTGGTAGATGACCTGCTTGGCCGCCTGGGCGGCGATGCGCCCGAGGTCCACCCGGGGCTTGGGGAGGCGGAGCATGGACTCGACCTCGGCCCGGGGGTCGTACTTGCGGGCCTCGTCCAGGGAGATCTCCAGGTCGGGGTCGCCCACCTGGTCGACGACCTTCTTCACGGCGAACACGTCGTATGTGCCGCGCTCGCGGTTGAACACCGCGTCGAGCTCTTCGCGCGTGTGGAAGTGCTTCTTGGATGCGGCGACGACGGCGTCCTTCACGGCGTCGATGACGATCTCGACGTCGATGCCCTTCTCGCGCCCTATCTGCTCGATGGCGTGAAAGAGTTCGTTGCTCATCTCTTCTTCTTCCCGGATCGGCGTCCCTTGCCGGCCACCTGACCGCTGAGCTCCGGCCACTCGTAGACGATATGCGCCCGCTCCACTGCCTCGGCCGGGATGGCGTGCTCCGTTCCTGCCTCGTCCAGCACCCGCAGCAGCAGCGGCGCCGCGCTGGCGTGCGCGCCCGGCGCTTCCCCGGCCGCCGTCAGGCGGCCGGTGAAATGACGCTGCCCGGAAAGAGGGCGCGCCGTGGTGACCTTGACCAGCCTTCCGACCGCCGCCTGAAAGTCGCTCTGCTTGCGAAGCGGCCGATCCAGGCCGGGCGACGACACCTCGAGGTTGAAGTGGTGGGGGATGGGATCCTCCACTTCGAGCAGCGTGCCGAAGGACTGGCTGAAGCGCCCGCAGTCCTCCAGGGACACGCCGCCAGGCTTGTCCAGGAAGACCCGCACGGTCCAGCCGGACGGTCCCCGGCCGTACTCCACGTCAACCAGCTCGTAACCCTCCCTGTCGGCGGTGTCCTGGGCCAGCGCGCGGAGCCTGCCCTCGATGCTCTCAGACGGCGCCATCGCAGCGCTCCGAGTCGGCCCCAAACAAAAAGAGTGGGCAGAGAACTCGCCCACTCACCAGGCAAATCCTGGCGCAGGATACCACCACGGCAAAACTCAAATCAAGGGGGAAGGCTCTTTCCTGACGCAGGTTTTCCCGCCTCCTGCCCGGGCTCGACGAGGGTGACGTAGAGGCCGGTCTCCACCGGTCCCACCCGCTGGGTGAGGCCGGATGGCCAGGTCACGGTGACCGCATCCACCCTGGCGGCGGACCCGAGGCCGAAGTGCAGCCTGGGGTCGGAGGCCGAGAGGAACGAGCCTCCCCCCTGCCTCTCGGCCGACCAGCGCCGTCCGCCGGCCTCCACCGTCACCTTGGCCCCGACCCCGTCCCTGTTGCTCCGGCGGCCGGCCAGCCGCACTCCCAGCCAGGCTCCGGTGTCGGATTCGTTGAGGAGGAGCCGAGGCTTCCCGTCCAGCACCGTGGCCAGCAGATCGAGGTCCCCGTCGCCGTCCACGTCACCGACGGCGAGACTCCGGTGGGCTTCCGCGCGCTCCAGCGCCCCGCCGGCCGGATCGTCCGGCCGCGGGAGGACTTCCTTCAGGGCCAGAGGGCCGGCCGACTCGAAGATCTGGATGCGCTGCCGGTAGGTGGTGCCGATGTCCGCCTCCTCCACCTCGGGATAGACGTGACCGTTGGCGATCACCATGTCGAGATCCCCGTCGTGGTCGAGGTCGAGCATGGCCGTGCCCCACCCCAGCGTGGCGAGGGTCTTCTCGGCCAGTCCGATCCTCATGGAGACGTCTTCGAGGAAGCCGTTGCCGTCGTTGAGCCGCAGGGTGGTGTAGTCGTGGGAGAAGTTGGTGATCAGGACGTCCACGTCGCCGTCCCCCTCGATGTCCGAGGCGGCGATTCCCATCCCGGCCTGTTCCCGCCCGTCGTTGCTGTAGGCGAAGCCGGACATCACCGCGGTGTCCTCGAACCGGCCTCCGCCGAGGTTCCTGTAGAGGTGGTTGGGAGTGGAGTCATTGGCCACGAGGATCTCCTGGAGCCCGTCCTTCTCCAAGTCCACGGTCACCACGCCGAGCCCGTAGTAGGTCCCCTCCGTGAAGAGACCGGCGTCACGGGTCACGTCGCTGAAGGTCCCGTCGCCGTTGTTGCGGTAGAGCACGCTCACCGACCCCGGAAGCCCGTGCGGCCCGCACATGACGCTGAGCCCCCGGAAGGTGCAGGGGGAGTTGGGATCCCCCTTCGCCGGCACGCGGGCCGGATCGAAGGTGACGTAGTTGGCCGCGAACAGATCCAGCGCGCCGTCGTTGTCGTAGTCGAAGAAGGCGGCGCTGGCGCCGAACCGGGGGTCGTCCACGCCGGCGGCGGCGCCGACCTCATGGAAGCGGCCCTTCCCTTCGTTGCGGAAGAGCCTGTTCGGCCCCCAGGCGGTGACGTACAGATCGGGGTCGCCGTCGGCGTCGTAGTCGCCCGCGGCGGCTCCGAATCCCCAGAAGGGGATCTCCAGGCCCGAGCCTGCAGTCACGTCCTCGAACCGGCCCCGGCCGTCGTTGCGGTAAAGCGCCCCTGTGGGCCGGCGGGCACCCGGTGGCTCGAGTGTGGCCCCGTTGGCCAGGTAGAGGTCGAGGTCCCCGTCGAGATCGAAGTCGAGAAAGGCCGCTCCGCTGCCGATCGTCTCCACGATGAAGTTGCGCTCGGGGTTCCCGTTGGTCGAGGTGAAGGTGATGCCGGCGGACTCCGCCGCGTCACGGAAGCGGATGGCGCTGCCGCTTTCGGAGGAGGCGGCGGCAAGGCCGGCGGCCGCCAGAACGGCCGGCAGCCGCGGCCGGCGCCTAGGGCCGGGCGGCATCGTCCTGCATGGTGGAGGCTGTGCGCTGGCTCTTGCGCGCCTCCGCCTGGATGCGGCGGTGCGTCTCGAACTCCTTCTGCGCCGCATCCCGCTCCCCGCGCTTGGCGAGAATCTTCCCGATGGCGTAGTGGACGAAGGGGTGCTCCGGCTCTGCCTCCGCCACCTTCAGGAAGCTGGCGAGCGCCTCGTCCGGCCGTCCCTGGTCCGCCTGGATCTGCCCCAGGCTGAAGCGGCTCTCGGTGTGCGACGGGTTCAGCTCCAGGGCTCGCTGGTAATGGGCCATCGCCTCCAGCGCGCGACCCTTGACGTTCATGAGGAAGCCCAGGTTGACGTGCGCTCCCCACTGCCCGGGGTCGCGGCGGAGCAGCTCCTGGTACGCGGGGATGGCCTCGTCGTACCGGCCGCGCCGGTACAGGATCCCGGCCGTCTGGTGAAGGGCGCTCGTCCGGTCGGGCTCCCGGGCCAGGATGTCGCGGAAGTGCCGCAGCGCCTCGTCCAGCCTGTTGTTGGCCTCGTGATGCAGGCCTGCGCGCGCCCGCGCGTTGTTCGATCGAGGGTCGTCCGGGGCGAGCTCGATGAAGCGCTCGAACTCCGCGATCGCTTCCCCCTCCCGGCCCAGGTTCTCGTAGAGCTTGGCAAGGTTGTAGCGGACCGAAGGGTCGGCGGGATCGAGGTCCCGCGCGCGCAGGAGCGACCGCTCGGCCTCCTCGATCCTCTCCTGAAGGAGCAGCACCTGGGCCAGGCGGGCGTAGGGCGGGGCGGCATCGGGACGCAGCTCGGCCGCTCTGGCCAGATGGGAGGCCGCCTCGTCGAGGCGATGCTGCGACAGGAGGATCTGTCCCAGCTCGAGCCGTCCCTCGTAGGAGGCCGGGTCCAGAGCGAGGTGTCGCCGGTAGGCGGCGGCCGCCGCCTCCAAACGGCCCTGCTGGAGCAGGGAGCGGGCCTGGTCCAGCTCCATGGAGGCGTGCCTGGCGGCGTCCTCCGTCTGCGCCCCGAGCAGGAGCGGCAGGGTCAGGAGGGGAGCCAGCAGGCGGAGCCCGAGCCGACCCATGAGAACGTCCTCGAAGCGGAGCGGGAATAGGGTGCGCGCCGGGGCGGTTGACCCCTGTGCGGCGGGGATTATACGCGCGGCCTCCGGGAGGATCAAACCATGCCCCAGGAAGTCACAGCAGGTCAGTATTTTCCGTGGATCCGCCGAGGCGCTTGACATCCCCGCGAACGGCACGGTATAGTGCCGCCCTTCCCGAGTGCTGTTCTTTGAAAACTAAATAGCGCGTGCCTGCCTTGTGACCAATCCAAGCAAAGAAAGCCAGAAGAGTTAGGAAGTCGATTCTCCGATTTTCAACTGGAGAGTTTGATCCTGGCTCAGAGCGAACGCTGGCGGCGTGCCTAACACATGCAAGTCGAACGCGAAAGGGGGGGCAACTCCCCGAGTAGAGTGGCGCACGGGTGAGTAACGCGTGGGTAATCTGCCTTCGAGCGGGGAATAACCTCGCGAAAGCGGGGCTAATACCGCATAACATCCCTCTCTCCTCGGAGGGGGGGATCAAAGATGACCTCTGCATGCAAGTTGTCGCTCGAAGAGGAGCCCGCGTCCCATTAGCTAGTTGGTAGGGTGACGGCCTACCAAGGCGACGATGGGTAGCCGGCCTGAGAGGGTGACCGGCCACACTGGAACTGAGACACGGTCCAGACTCCTACGGGAGGCAGCAGTGAGGAATATTGCGCAATGGGCGAAAGCCTGACGCAGCGACGCCGCGTGGAGGATGAAGGCCTTCGGGTCGTAAACTCCTGTCGAGGGGGACGAAATGGTCTTCCGCTAATATCGGGAGGCCTTGACTGTACCCCTGGAGGAAGCCCCGGCTAACTCCGTGCCAGCAGCCGCGGTAATACGGAGGGGGCCAGCGTTGCTCGGAATCACTGGGCGTAAAGGGCTCGTAGGCGGTTTGATAAGTCCTGTGTGAAATCCCTTGGCTTAACCAAGGAATTGCGCCGGATACTGTCGAACTAGAGGCCGGGAGAGGGAAGCGGAATTCCCAGTGTAGCGGTGAAATGCGTAGATATTGGGAGGAACACCGGTGGCGAAGGCGGCTTCCTGGACCGGTTCTGACGCTGAGGAGCGAAAGCTAGGGTAGCAAACAGGATTAGATACCCTGGTAGTCCTAGCTGTAAACGATGGGCGCTTGGTGTTGCGGGTATCGACCCCTGCAGTGCCGAAGCTAACGCATTAAGCGCCCCGCCTGGGGAGTACGGTCGCAAGGCTGAAACTCAAAGGAATTGACGGGGGCCCGCACAAGCGGTGGAGCATGTGGTTCAATTCGACGCAACGCGAAGAACCTTACCTGGGTTTGAACTGCAGGTGACTGGCCTGGAAACAGGCCTTTTCCTCTGGAACTCCTGCAGAGGTGCTGCATGGCTGTCGTCAGCTCGTGTCGTGAGATGTTGGGTTAAGTCCCGCAACGAGCGCAACCCTTGCCCTTAGTTGCCATCGGGTCATGCCGGGCACTCTAAGGGGACTGCCCCGGAAAACGGGGAGGAAGGTGGGGATGACGTCAAGTCATCATGGCCTTTATGCCCAGGGCTACACACGTGCTACAATGGGCGGTACAAAGGGCTGCGAACCCGCGAGGGGGAGCCAATCCCATAAAACCGTCCTCAGTTCGGATTGCAGTCTGCAACTCGACTGCATGAAGTTGGAATCGCTAGTAATCGCGGATCAGCACGCCGCGGTGAATACGTTCCCGGGCCTTGTACACACCGCCCGTCACATCACGAAAGTCGGTTGCACTCGAAATCACTGAGCCAACCCGCAAGGGAGGCAGGTGCTGACGGTGTGGCCGATGATTGGGGTGAAGTCGTAACAAGGTAGCTGTAGGAGAACCTGTGGCTGGATCACCTCCTTTCTAAGGAGCATCGCGGCCCGCGACGGTCTTTCACGCCGCGGAGTCCACGATCATCCCAGGTCGATTCGCAGGGCAGGCACGCCTATTTAGTTTTGAGAGAACAACCCGGGCTGTGGCGCAGGGCCTCGGCAGCAACAAGCCGGTGAGACTGGAGGCCGGGCCAATCGCTCCATGCGGGCCTATAGCTCAGCTGGCTAGAGCGCACGCCTGATAAGCGTGAGGTCGGTAGTTCAAGTCTACCTAGGCCCACCACAGTCCTTCGGTTCGTGGGGAATTAGCTCAGCTGGGAGAGCGCCTGGTTTGCAACCAGGAGGTCACCGGTTCGATCCCGGTATTCTCCACCAGAAGGTTGTTCCAGAGATTTCCGGCTTCCGCCTCTGGCGGGAGGGCCCGGCCTGGTCCTCGGACACGGCCGCGGGGTTCGGTCTTTGACATTGCGAGCATGGGGTAAAGCGAACGACTTCGCTGAGTTCTGACTGCTGGTCAAGCTACTAAGGGCGTACGGTGGATGCCTTGGCGCAGGAAGACGACGAAGGACGCAGCAAGCTGCGATAAGCCCCGGGGAGCTGCATGCAAGCTTTGATCCGGGGATCTCCGAATGGGGCAACCAGCCCGGAGTAATGTCCGGGAATCCGCTCCTGAATCCAATAGGGAGCGAGAAGACAACGGGGGGAAGTGAACCATCTCAGTACCCCCAGGAAAAGAAAGCAAATGCGATTCCCCCAGTAGCGGCGAGCGAAAAGGGAACAGCCCAAACCTCTGGCGTGTCAAGCCCGTAAGCGTTGCGCCAGGGGGGTAGCGGGAACGGCCTGGCTCTGTTACGGCAGGGCCAAGGAGTTACAAACCTGACGGTTAGTCGAACGATCTGGAAAGGTCGGCGACACAGGGTAACAGCCCCGTAGACGAAAACCGATCAGGCTCCTGGCCGTTTCCCAAGTACCACGGGACACGTGGAACCCTGTGGGAATCCGGGAGGACCATCTCCCAAGGCTAAATACTCTCCTGCGACCGATAGTGAACCAGTACCGTGAGGGAAAGGTGAAAAGCACCCCTTTTAGGGGAGTGAAATAGTACCTGAAACCGTATGTCTACAAGCAGTGGAAGGGCTATGGCCTCCAGCAATGGTGGCAACGCCCGACCGCGTGCCTTTTGCATAATGAGCCGGCTAGTTAATCTCAGCAGCAAGGTTAAGCGTTAAGCGAGCCGAAGCGAAAGCGAGTCCGAATAGGGCGCTCAGTTGCTGGGATTAGACGCGAAGCTGGGTGATCTACGCCTGGCCAGGGTGAAACGCACGTAACAGTGCGTGGAGGCCCGAACCAGTGTTGGTTGAAAACAGCTTGGATGAGCTGGGCGTAGGGGTGAAAGGCTAATCAAACCCAGTTATTGCTCGTTCTCCCCGAAATAGCTTTAGGGCTAGCCTCGCATGATCGTTAGCGGTGGTAGAGAACTGGATGGACTAGGGGCCTTACCGGGTTACTGAATCCAACCAAACTTCGAATGCCGCTAACCACCAATGCGGGAGTCAGACGGCGGGGGATAAGCTTCGTCGTCGAAAGGGAAACAGCCCAGACCGCCAGCTAAGGTCCCTGAATGCAGGCTAAGTGGGAAAGGATGTGGAATTGCTCTGACAGCCAGGAGGTTGGCTTAGAAGCAGCCATCCTTTAAAGAAAGCGTAACAGCTCACTGGTCGAGCGGTTCCGTGCCGATAATTCACCGGGGCTCAAGCCTGCTACCGAAGCTGCGGATCCATGGACTTCGGTCCATGGGTGGTAGGGGAGCATTCCATGTCACACACACGCCAGACCGCAAGGACTGGTCCAGGGTCATGGAAGAGACCCTGCCGGCACAAGTAGCGATAAGGAGGGCGAGAACCCCTCCCGCCGAAAGTCTAAGGTTTCCTGAGCAAGGTCAATCCGCTCAGGGTAAGTCGGGACCTAAGCCGAGGCCGAAAGGCGTAGGCGAAAGGGCAGACAGGTTAATATTCCTGCACCGCCTGGAGCGCGCTTTAAGCAATGGGGTAACGCGGAAGGATAGGCATACCGACGATTGGAAGCGTCGGGTGGCTGCTATAGAGGGACCTCCCAGGCAAATCCGGGGGGTCATCAACCTCGAGGGCAGTCAGGGAAGCTGGCTTCGGCCGGCCCAACTTGTTGATTCCACGCCGCCAAGAAAAACCTCTAGCTAGTGCTTCGGGTGCCCGTACCGCAAACCGACACAGGTAGACAGGGAGAATATCCCAAGGCGCTTGAGAGAACTCTCGTTAAGGAACTCGGCAAACTAGCCCCGTAACTTCGGGAGAAGGGGTGCCCCGCCAGGGTGAAGGACTTGCGTCCGGAGCTCGAGGGGGTCGCAGTGAATGGGGCCAGGCGACTGTTTACTAAAAACACAGGTCTCTGCAAAGTCACAAAAACGACGTATAGGGACTGACGCCTGCCCGGTGCCGGAAGGTTAAAAGGAGGGGTCATCCGCAAGGAGAAGCCCTGAATTGAAGCCCCGGTAAACGGCGGCCGTAACTATAACGGTCCTAAGGTAGCGAAATTCCTTGTCGGGTAAGTTCCGACCTGCACGAATGGCGTAACGATCTGGCCGCTGTCTCAACGAGAGGCTCAGCGAATCTGTAGCACCGGTGAAGATGCCGGTTACCCGCACCTAGACGGAAAGACCCCGTGCACCTTTACTACACCTTAGCGCTGAATTTTGGTTCTGTCTGTGCAGGATAGGTGGGAGGCTTTGAAGCGGAGGCGTCAGCCTTCGTGGAGCCAACGGTGAGATACCACCCTGATAGTGCTGAAATTCTAACCCAGGACCGTGATCCGGTCCGGGGACAGCGTTAGGCGGGTAGTTTGACTGGGGCGGTCGCCTCCTAAAATGTAACGGAGGCGCCCAAAGGTTCCCTCAGGCTGTTTGGAAATCAGCCGCAGAGCGTAAAGGCATAAGGGAGCTTGACTGCGAGACCCACAAGTCGAGCAGGTGCGAAAGCAGGGCTTAGTGATCCGGCGGTTCTGTATGGAAGGGCCGTCGCTCAACGGATAAAAGGTACGCCGGGGATAACAGGCTGATCACGTCCAAGAGTTCACATCGACGACGTGGTTTGGCACCTCGATGTCGGCTCATCGCATCCTGGGGCTGAAGTAGGTCCCAAGGGTTCGGCTGTTCGCCGATTAAAGCGGTACGTGAGCTGGGTTTAGAACGTCGCGAGACAGTTCGGTCCCTATCTGGTGTGGGCGTAGGATACTTGAGAGGATCCGTCCTTAGTACGAGAGGACCGGGATGGACGAACCTCTGGTGTACCAGCTGTTCCGCCAGGAGCACCGCTGGGTAGCCAAGTTCGGAAGGGATAAGCGCTGAAGGCATATAAGCGCGAAGCCTCCCTCGAGATGAGGTATCCCCTCTGGCCTTCGGGCCAGACTGAAGACCCCTCGGAGACTACGAGGTTGATAGGCCGGGAGTGCAAGCAGGGTGACCTGCTCAGCTTACCGGTACTAATCGGTCGTGCGGCTTGACCACAGTCAGAGCCCAGCGAAGCCGTCGCGAACCCCATCAGCGCAATCCAGCCGAACCCCGGAACGAGTTTCCCATCCCTCAGGGAAAGAGATGCCGCTCGCCACGAAGAAAGCCGTGGTGGCCGTGTAAACAGGCCGCCTCGGAGCAAGGTCTAAGGGGTGGCAGCTCCCCGCCTTCCGCGCGGGAGCCGGCGACCGGCCAGCCGGCCGGCAGCAAGGGGGAGTGACGTGGACGTGACGAGGTCTCTGGCCCGCAGGGCCCTTCCCGTTCTGGGCATCTTCGCCGTCGCGGTGTTCTCGGGAACCGGCGCGATGGCGGAAGATCTCAAGGGACGATGGTATTTCGGCGGCAACCTTTCCTTTCTCTCGACGACCGACGACATCCGCAGCAACGCTTCGATCATCATCGGACCTCTCGGCGACGACGGGATCCCTTTCACCGGAGATATGAACGAGGAGCAGGGGTGCACGAGCGCCTCGGCTAACACCTTCTGCGATCCCCGGCCCGACGATCTGCTGGCCCGCGAGACGGCGATCGAGGAGACCTTCAAGATCGACGGCACCGTCGGCTACGGGATGACGAGCTGGCTCTCCCTGCAGTTCGACGTCAGCTACTTCAAGGGGGACGTCGGTCCGGTGGACGTTTTCTACCGATCGACCTTCCCTCAGGCAGGCATCACCGGTCTGAACGTGACGGTCGGCAACCGCGACAACGTCGTCCCGGTCCAGGCGGGAGAGATCACCGAGATCCCGGTGTCGCTGAGCGGCATCATCCGGTTTCGCAAGGACAGTCCCCTCAACCCGTACGTGGGGGTGGGAGCGGGGATGATCTTCGCGCAGATGGACGTCAGCGAGGATGTGTTCGCGGCGAACCGGCGGTTCGGCGCCATGAGGATCATCGGCGCGACCAACGAGTTCTCCGACGACATCACGCCGCCTTCCCAGGGCGCCCTGAAGGCCGACGGAAGGGTCCCGTTCCAATGGCCCATAACCGTGAACGTGGATGACGCTTTCGAGTGGCACCTCACCGGCGGGGCGGAGTACTTCATCAACGATCGGTTCAGCATGGTCTTCGACGCCCGCTACACCTTCGCCGACCAGTCCATCGAGATCAACCTTGCGGGAGAGAACCAGGTGGACATCGCCACCTTCCCCGAGGAGCTCTTCCGCGCCGACGGCTCGGTCAAGTACTTCAGGGGGCCGGCGACGGGAGCCCCCAACACTCTCTGCTCGGACGCCTTCGTCGAAGGGGATCCCAACACGACCGCTGACGACAAGTTCGGGGTCGGATGCAACGCGTCGTCCGGTCCCAGCGCGCGTGTCACCTGCAACCCGGGGCCCTCTCCCGATCTGGACAATTCCGGCGTGGTCCCGATGGATCCGGATGTCTGCTACAACACCGTCATCTTCAACGGCGCCCGCTCACCCGCGCCACGGGGAGACGTCGTCGTCCAGGGCGGCAGGATCGACCTGACAGGCTTCTCGGTGGCCGTCGGGCTGAGGGTGCATTTCTGAGCGCCGCCGGCTTGCGGCGAGCGGGAGGATTGAGATAGCATACGTTTCCCGGTGACCCTAGCGGAGGGGTTACACCCGTTCCCATTCCGAACACGGAAGTTAAGCCCTCCAGCGCCGATGGTACTGCACGGGCAACTGTGTGGAAGAGTAGGTCGTCGCCGGGACAAATTCAGAGCCCGTCGGCCGGAGCCACCGGCCGGCGGGCTCTTTGATTTTCCGGCGGATCCGCTCCGCGCCGCCCCGGCCTGCCGGCTGTGGTAACATCGCGCCAAAACGAATCCAGAATCTCCAGGGAGGCGGGGTTTCAGACGATGTCCGGACACTCGAAGTGGAGCACCATCAAGCACAAGAAGGCGGCGCTGGACGCCAAGCGCGGCCGCATGTTCACCCGCCTCATCCGTGAGATCACCGTCGCCGCGCGCTCGGGAGGGGGCGACCCCTCGGGCAACGCCCGCCTGCGCGCGGCCATCGGCGCGGCCAAGGAAGCCAACATGCCGGCCGACAACATCACGCGCGCCATCAAGAAGGGGACCGGCGAGCTGGAGGGAGTGCAGCTCGAGGAGGTCACCTACGAAGGATACGGCCCTTCCGGCGTGGCGGTGATCGTGGAGACTGTGACCGACAACAAGAACCGGACGCTCCCGGAAATACGCCACATCTTCTCCAAGCACGGCGGGAACATGGCCGCCGCCAACGCCGTGGCCTGGATGTTCGAGAAGAAGGGCTATCTGGCGGTCCAGGCCAAGGGGATGCCCGAGGATCAGCTCCTGGAGCTGGTCCTGGAGGCCGGCGCCGACGACCTGCGCCAGGATGGCGACGGCCACGAGGTGTTCACCGCGCCCGAGGCCTTCGAGGCCGTCAAGGAGGCGCTCAAGGCGAAAGGGGTGGAGATCACCGCGTCGGAGCTGGCCATGACTCCCAAGAACACGGTGAGGGCGGAGGGCTCCGCGGCGCGGAAGGTGCTCAACCTGGTCGAAGCCCTCGAGGAGCACGACGACGTGCAGCACGTCTGGGCCAACTTCGACATCGACGAGTCCGAGATGGAGGCCTCCTGACCGGGAGGTCACCGTGTGACCATCCTGGGGATCGATCCCGGTTCCTCCATCACCGGCTTCGGGATCATCTCGGCTGATCGCGGCCGCCTGGCCTTCGTGGCCGCCGGAGCGCTCCGGGTCGGCCGTTCGGGCGACCTCCCCGCCCGTCTCCGGCGCGCCGCGGACGGCGTGCGCGACCTGATCCTCGAGCACGCTCCCGACGAGGTCTGCGTGGAGCGCGTCTTCCAGCACGCCAACGTCCATTCGGCCCTGGTGCTGGCCCATGTCCGCGGGGCCATCCTGGCCGAGGTGGACCGCGCAGGCCTCGCCTGCCGAGAGTACACGGCGCTCCAGATCAAGAAGGCGCTGGTGGGGCAGGGGCACGCCGCCAAGGAGCAGGTGCGGTCCATGGTGCAGCGGCTGCTCAGGATCCACTCCACGGGAGACTCCCTCGATGTTTCCGACGCGCTGGCCGTGGCCATCTGCCACGCGCACGCGGGACCGGGGCTCAGGCGCTGGGAGCAGGGTTGATCTCGAAGGGGTGGGGCGCTTCCGGCCGGGGCCGGCAACGGTGGTGGTGGGGGGCGGCGGGGTTGGCCGCGGCCTTGCTCGCGGCGGCACTGTGGCGCTGCGTCCTCCTCGTTCCCTCGGGAAGCGCCGCGCTGATCGCCTCCGGAGGCGAAGGGAGGATCGCGGGAGAGGGGATCGCCTGGCGGGCGCCGTGGGCCTCCGTCCACGTGCTGCCGGCCGGCGAGAGCCGCTACAGCGGCCGCGCCTCCCTCCGCTCCCCCGAAGGGGCCACGCTGGCGGTGCCCTTCGAGCTGCGCGCCGACCCGGCCTCGGCCTCGGCCGCCTGGCTGGGCCAGCTCGCCGCGGTGCTCGACGCGGGCGGGGACGCCGCCGAGGCCATGGCGGCCACCGTCTCGCACGCGCTTCAGGAAACCGCCGCCGGCGTCACCGTGCCGCCAGGCCGGGATCTGCTCCCCGCTCTCTCCCGGCTCGGTCTGACGGCCGCCTCCCTGGATCTGGGCGAGCCCGCCGCCGGCCGGTCCGTTCCGCCGCACCCTCTGGCCGGGGCGAACCGGCCGGTGCCGCCGCCGGTCCTTCTCATCGGCATCGACGCGGCCGACTGGGACATCATGACTCCGATGATGGCGGCGGGAAGACTTCCGAACCTCCGGTCGCTGCGCGACCGCGGGTCGTGGGGGGTGCTCCGATCGATGAAGCCGACCCTCTCGCCAATTCTCTGGACCACGATGGCCACGGGCCGGCCTCCGGAGGAGCACGGGGTGCTGGACTTCCTGGTGCGGGACGACTCCGGCGGCGGCGAGCTCCCCATCTCCAGGCTGTCCCGGCGCGTCAAGGCGCTCTGGAACATCGCCGGCGACCTGGGTGTGCGAAGCGCCACCGTCGCCTGGTGGGCCACCTGGCCTGCCGAGTCGGTGCTGGGATCCATGGTCACCGACCGGCTGGCCTACACCCTGTTCGACCTGCCGCTGGCCAGCGAGAGCCCGGGCGCCGTCTTCCCACCGGACCTCGCCCCGGCCATCGACCGGCTGCGGGTGCGCGGGGAGGAGGTCGGGTTCGAGGAGCTCTCGGCCATCGTCCCGATCGACCAGGCTTCCTTCGACCGCGCGCGTGCGGCGCTGGACGGCGAGGATGCCTACCGCGATCCGGTCAGCCATCTCATCAAGATCCTGGCAGGCACGCTGACCTATCACCGCATCGCGCTCCACCTCCTGCGCGAGGAGCGCCCCGGCCTGGCCCTGATCTACTTCCAGGGAGTGGACGAGGTGAACCACCGCTTCGCTCATTACGCGCCTCCCGCTCTGCGCCTCACCTCGGGCGAGGACCCGGCGAGGCGTCAGGCGTTCGCCGGAGCCGTGGAGCGGTTCTACGAGCTTCAGGACAGACTGGTCGGGGAGCTGGTCGCGGCGGCGCCAGGGTCCAACGTCCTGGTGGTCTCCGATCACGGGTTCGCCAACGGCCGGGAGCGGCCCCTGGATGTTCCTCCCGACATCGATCAGCGTCCCGGCATGTGGCACACCATGGACGGCGTCTTCATCCTGGCCGGGCCGGCGGCGCGGCCAGGACGGCTGGCCGCCGATCCGGATCTGCTGGACGTGGCCCCTACGGTGCTGGCCCTGCTCGGCCTGCCCAAGGCGGACGACATGCCGGGACGCGTGGTGGCCGAGGCCCTGGACCGGCCCGTGGAGGCGGAGGTTCGAGCCGGGATCGCCAGCTACGACACCGCCGGGCCTCCGTTGGAACACCCCGGCGCGGCCTCGGCCGGGAGCCTCGATGCGGAGATGATGGCCCGGCTGGAGGCCCTCGGGTACATCCGCTCGGGGGCCGGCTCCGGCGCGCCGGGCGACACCGCTGCGCCGGCGGCCGGCGGCACAGCCACCGCCACCTACCACGTCAACGCCGGCCTGATCTTCCTCCAGAAGAACGATCTCGAGAGGGCCCGAGCCCGCTTCGAGCAGGCGCGCGCGCTGGCGCCCGGCTTCGACCAGCCGCTGCTGGGGCTGGCCCAGGTGGAGCTGCTGCTCGGCAGCCCGGACAGGGCGGTGCCGCTGGTCGAGGAGGCGTTGAGGCTCGGAGAGCCGCAGCCGGCGCTGTTCCATCGGGCCGCCCGGGTGTTCATCCAGGCGGGACGGCAGGCGGAGGGGATCGAGGCGCTGGGCGCGCTCTCCTTCAGCGGCCGGAGGGAGGGCTTCCGCCTCGCCGCGGTCGGCCTGCTCCAGGAGTCCCTGGGCCGGCAGAGCGATGCCATCGCCTCCTACGGCGCTGCCTTGCGGGCCGATCCGTCCATCGAGCGGGCGCTCCAAGGGGCCTATCGGCTGATGCGCCCGGCGGGGCAGCTCGACCAGCTGGCCGCGCTGCTGGAGGGGGGGCGGCTCGCCGAGTCGCCGTCCACGCGGGCCCGCGCCTCCAACTGGCTGGCACTGACCCGCGAGGCCCAAGGCCGCCGCCTGGAGGCCGTCGCCCTTCTGGAGCGGACGCTCGAGGAGGCGCCGGACGACGTGATGACGCTCGTCAATCTCGGCTCGATGCTGGTGCGCGAGGATCGATCGGCCGAGGCGCTCCCCCTGCTGGAGCGGGCCCTGCGCGCTTCTCCCGCCAGCCACGAGGCGCTGGTCGGCCTCATCGTCGCGCGCGGCAAGCTGGGCGACCTCGCAGCGGCGAGGAGCCTGTTCGCGCAGGCAGGGGAGCGGCCTCGGCCCGAGGCGCACAGCCGCCAACTGCTCAACGCGGCCGCCTACGCCGAGTTCCTCAACGGGGCCATGGACGAGGCGGAAGCGCTGCTGTCCCGCTCACTGGCCATGGAGCCCGACCAGCCCGACGCGCTGAAGCTGCGCGAGGAGGTGGCCTCCCGCCGCGGAGCCGGACGCGGGGTATAATGCCGGCCCCTGGGAGGGTGCGCGACGCACCCTCCCCGGCGGCCGGACACGACTCCCACCGAGGGGACGCAGGATGATCGCGAGGCTGACGGGGAGGCTGGTGGAGCGGGAGCCGCATCAGGTGGTGGTCGAGGTGGCGGGGGTCGGCTACCGGATCTCCACGCCCTTGTCCACCTTCTGCGCCCTGCCGGCGGAAGGGACCGAGGTCACGCTTCGCATCCACACGCACGTGCGCGAGGACGCCATCGCCCTGTTCGGCTTCGCCACGCGGCTGGAGCAGGAGCTGTTCGAGCGGCTGATCGACGTCAACGGCATCGGGCCGCGTGTCGCGCTGGCCATCCTGTCGGGCCTTCCCGCCGAGGGGCTCATCGCGGCCATCGCCGAGGCGGACAGCGCGGCGCTGCGGCGCATCCCCGGGGTGGGTCCCAAGACCGCGGATCGGATCGTCCTGGAGCTGCGGGACCGGCTCCCCAGGGCCGCCGCTCACGCCGGCGGAGGCGAGCCCGCCGGGGCAGCCAACGGCTCGCTGAAGCGGGACGTCGTCTCCGCCCTGGTGAACCTCGGATACCAGACGGGCCGCGCCGAGGAGGCGGTCCGGCGCGCCGCCGCTTCGTCCGAAGGGTCCCGGGAGGCCCCGGGGCTGCAGGAAATCCTGAAACGCTCGCTCAAGTACCTGGCATGAGCGCCGGAGCCTCGTGGAGATGAAGGACCAGGGGAGGAAGGCCGGCGGAGGCGCACGGCGCCCCGGCGTCGAGGAGGTCCTGGTGCGCCCCGAGCCGATGGAGGGGGACCTCCCTTTCGATCGCACCCTGCGTCCCAGGAGCCTCGACGAGTACGTCGGGCAGGCGCACGTCAAGGAGAACCTGGCCGTCTTCATCGAGGCCGCGCGCCGCCGGTCCGAGCCGCTCGATCACGTGCTGCTGTACGGTCCCCCCGGTCTGGGCAAGACCACCCTGGCTCACATCATCGCCTCGGAGCAGCGGGCCGCGATCAAGACCACCGCGGGCCCGCTCATCGAGAAAGCGGGGGACCTGGCCGCGCTGCTCACGAACCTGGAGCACGGCGACGTGCTGTTCATCGACGAGATCCACCGGCTCTCTCCGCAGCTGGAGGAGGTCCTCTACCCGGCGATGGAGGACTTCAAGCTCGACATCATCATAGGGCAGGGCCCCTCCGCGCGGTCCATCCGGATCGATCTCCCCCGCTTCACCCTGGTGGGGGCGTCCACGCGCATCGGCCTGCTCACCGCCCCGCTGCGCGACCGGTTCGGCATCGTGCACCACCTGGGCTTCTACTCCGAGGACGAGCTCCAGGCCATCGTGGAGCGATCGGCCGGGCTGCTGGACGTGACGGTGGAACCGGCGGGGGCCCGGGAGCTGGCCCGCCGCTCGCGGGGGACCCCGCGCGTGGCCAACCGCTTGCTGCGGCGGGTGAGGGACTTCGCCCAGGTGGCGGGCGGGGCGGCGGTCGGCGAGGAGCTGGCGCGCGACGCGCTGGAGCGGCTGCGCGTGGATCGCTACGGGCTCGACGAGACCGACCGCCGGATGCTGCTGCTCATCCTCGAGAAGTTCGAAGGAGGCCCGGTCGGCATCAACACCATCGCCGCGGCGCTGGGCGAGGAGCGTGACACCATCGAGGAGATCTACGAGCCGTATCTGCTGCAGATAGGCTTCCTGGATCGCACTCCGCGCGGCCGCCGCATCACCCCGCTGGCCTGCCGGCACCTGGGGCACGAGGCCCCCGGAGGGAGCCAGTCGACCATCTGGTGAGACGGCCCGGTTTGACACCGATCCGGGGTATGTCTAACCTTCCCCTTTCCGAGGAGACGGCATGGCGAGATCGCTCAGGATCGAGGATGTGGCGGCGCCCTGGGGGGCGTCCCTGGCCAGGAAGGCCGCCGCTCCGGCCCTGTTCGCGGCGCTCACCGCGCTGGGCGGCCTGGTGCGCGTCTGGATCCCGGGCAACCCCGTCCCGCTGACGCTGCAAGTGGTGGCCGTGCTCCTGGCGGGAGCCTTCCTCCGGCCGCGGGCGGCCTTCGCTTCCATGGCCCTCTTCCTCGGCGCCGGTCTGGGCGGGGCTCCGGTCTTCTCCGGCGGCGGATGGGGGGCTGCGTACCTGCTCGGGCCCACCGGCGGCTACCTGCTCGGGTTCCTCGCCGCGGCGCCTCTGGTCTCCTGGCTGCTGAGGGGCCGCAGCGGTCCGGCGGCCATGGCGCTCTCGATGGCCGCGGGGGTCGCGGTGATCCACGTTCTGGGAGTCCTCCACCTGGCGATCTACCTCGGCGGGGCCTTCGCCGCCGCGGTGAGCGACACGTCGGTCTTCCTTCCGATGGACCTGGCCAAGATCGGCCTGGCTGCGGCGATCGGGTCGGGCGCCTCCTCGCTGAGATCCCGGCGGCGCGGCTGATCGTGGCCGGGCCATCCATCCACGCCGCCGGCCCGGCACCGGGCCTCCACGGGGATCCGCCGGCGGCGCCCCGCGAAAGACTGGAAGGAATCCTGCGCGACCTCGGCTCGGCCGCCATCGGCTTCTCGGGAGGCGCCGACAGCGCCTTGCTGGTCAAGATGGCCGCCATGGTGTTGGGGGACAACGCCCTGGCCGTCACCGCCATCTCCGCCTCGTTTCCCGAGCGCGACCGGCGGGCCGCCGCGGCCCTGGCCCGCGAGATCGGCGTGCGCCACATCGAGATCGAGTCGAGGGAGCTCGAGAATCCTTCCTACATCGCCAACGCCCCATCGCGGTGCTTCTTCTGCAAGCAGGAGCTCTTCGTCCTGCTGCGCCGCGCGGCCGAGCAGCATGGCCTGGCCGCGTTCGCGTACGGCGCGATCACCGACGACCTCGGCGACTTCCGGCCGGGGATGGATGCAGCCCGGCGGGCCGGCGCCCGGGCGCCGCTGCTGGAAGCCGGGTTCGGCAAGCCGCAGGTGCGGGAGCTCAGCAGGCTGCTGGGGCTTTCCACCTGGGACAGGCCGGCCTCCGCCTGCCTGTCCTCCAGGATCCCGCACGGGACCGCCATCGAGGCCTCGGCCCTGCGGCGCGTGGAGCTGGCGGAGGACTTCCTGATCGCGGCGGGGCTCGCCTCGGTCAGGGTCCGCGCCCATGGCGAGATCGCCCGGATCGAAGTGCTTCCCGGGGATCTCCCCAGGTGCACCGAGCCGGCCTTCCGGGAGGCGCTCACCTCGAAGCTGCGCGAGCTGGGATTCCGCTACGTGGCGCTCGACCTCGATGGGTACCGGCCCGGGAGTCTCAACCCCGCCGGGGAAACCGCCTCGCCCGATCTCCCCGGGGAATCCTCCGGCCGGCTCAGCGGGCCCCCCTGAGCCGCTCTCCTGCCAAGTGGAAGGCGGCCACCGTCGTGGCCACCGCCAGCCCCGGAAAGACCAGCATCCACCAGCAGTCCGGGCGCGCGGACGCCGAGGCGATCATCTGGCCCCAGGTGGGAGCCGGGGGCTGGACGCCGAGACCCAGGAACGACAGCGCCGCCTCGGCCGTCACCGCCGACGCGGCGCCGAAGGCGGCGGCGACCGCCACCGGTCCGATCCCCGCCGGCACCAGGTGAAGCCCCAGGATGCGCAGCGGGCCAGCCCCCATGGCCTTCGCCGCGTCGGCCAGGCTCCCCGCGGCGAGCCGGCGGACCTCCCCGCGCGTGTAGCGCGCGATGGAGGCCCACCGGACGAAGCCGACCGCGAGCCCGACCACGGCCAGGGACCGCCCCGCCCCCGCCCCCCCGCCGGCGCCGATCGACAGGGCGCTGATGAACATCAGGAGCACCAGCGCCGGGAAGGCCAGCGAGGCCTCCACCAGCCTCGACAGGAGGCCGTCGGCGAGCCGGCCTCCGTAGCCGGCGGCGGCTCCCAGCGGCACTCCCAGGGCCAGCGACACCACCGTCGCGAGGAGGGCCACGGCGAGCGACGGCCGAGCGCCGTGGACGAGCCGGGCCAGGACGTCACGGCCCAGCTCGTCGGTGCCCAGCCAGGCTCCGCGCCCGGGAGGCTCCAGCCGCCGGCGGAGGTCCACTTCGAGGGGCCCGCGCGCCAGCAGCGGATGGATGGCCCATGCGCCTGCCGGCATCCGGTACGGAGCCTCCGACTCCGGCAGCAGCGCCAGCAGCGATCCCAGTCCCGGCGCCTCGATCCCCGCCGGCCCCGCCACCAGCAGCGGACGGTCCCCCGCCAGCAGCGGAGCCAGCAGCGCCGCGGCCGCGATCGCCGCCGGCAGCCGCCATGGACCGCTCGTCGCCCGCCTCATGAGGACGCCTCGTCCTGCCGTCGGGCCCTCGGATCGAGGGCCGAGGAGAGGATCTCCGCAGCCAGTCCCGCGGCCAGGGTGGCGGCCGCCGACAGCAGCGCGATGGACGTGAGCAGGGGCTCGTCGCGCCTCAGCGCGGCGAGCAGGAAGAGCCGCCCCATGCCGGGCAGGGCGAAGATCGACTCCACCACCACGCTGCCGCTCACCAGCGCGGGCAACAGCATGCTGGCCAGCGAGACCAGCGGGACCGCGGCGGATGCCATGCCGTGGGTCATCAGGATCCGGGCGTCTCCGGCGCCCCGCGCCCGGCAGGCCTGCGCGAAGCGCGCGCGCGACGCGTCCTTCAGCGCGCCGCCGGCCAGCCTCACGGCGAACGCGAGCGATCCGAGCCCCAGCGCGGCCACCGGGAGAACCCAGTGGGCGGCGCGGGAGAAGCCGGCCTGGTCGGCCGGATCGAGAGGGCCCGCGCCCATGAGCGGGAGGATCCTCAGCCGGACGGCGGCCACGTTCTGCAGGAGCAGGGCGAGCCAGAACACGGGCAGGGCGTGCAGGATGTAGACCAGAGCGTCCGCGGCGCGCAGGCCGGGCGAGCCGGGCCGCCAGGAAGCGGCCGCGGCGAGAGGGAGCGCGAGCGCCATGGACAGGCCGAAGGCGGCGCCGCCCAGCAGGAGCGAGAAGGGGAGCGCGGCGGCGATCATCGCGGACACCGGCCTTCCCGGCTCCACCGCCGTGGATCGGCCCAGATCGAGCCGGGTCAGCCCTGCCAGCCACGAGGGATAGGAAAGGACCGGGGGGGGCGACGCGGGAGAGGCCGGCGTGATCGGCCGCTCGTCGCCCGGGCCATCCCCTCCCAGCGGCGCCCTGGGCAGGAGGCTGGCCGCGGCATGGACCAGGGCGGTCACCACCAGCAGCGTGGCGGCCGAGAGGCACGCTCGATGGAGGATGCGTCGCGCCACGGAGCTCCGTCAGCGGTGCTTGCGCTCGGAGGCGGGGACCCTCCAGGCGAGCAGGCCGGGGTACCAGTTCCAGAGGCCGGCCTCGGTGAGATCCGGAGTCCGGAACCGCCTGGCCACGGCGGTCACCGTCCCGGGGACGGCCACGATGGTGTGCGGCTGATCGCGATCCAGGATGCCCTGCAGCTCCGCCAGGAGCGCCTTGACGCGGAGCCGGTCGTGGGTGCGCCGGGTCTCCTCGCAGATCCGATCGACCTCGCCGCTGCGGTAGGCTCCGAAGTTGAAGCCGGGGCCGATCTGCGACGAGTGCAGGTAGGGATAGGGGTCGGGCAGCGGCTCCAGCCCCCACTGGTACACCGCGGCCTCGAAGTCCCGGGCCTGGACACGAGGCTTCATCATGGGCCAGTCCAGTCCCTGCAGCGCGACCTTCACGCCGGCGGCCGCAGCCTGGCGCTCGAACAGCGAGGCGATCTCCCGGAAGTCGGGGTTGGCTCCCGAGGTGTAGAGCAAGGTGAAGGCGAAGGGCCCCGACGGGGTGTCCCGCACGCCGTCGCCGTCCCGGTCCACCAGGTCCGCTTCGTCCAGCAGCCTGGAGGCCTCGGAGGGATCGAAGGGGAGCGGCCGCGCACCGGCCCGGCCTCCCCACGGGTCGGTCAAGGCGAGCGCCGTGCGGTAGCTTCCGGCGTGGACGCGGGAGGCGTAGCCTTCACGGTCCAGCAGCATGGTCATCGAGCGGCGCACCCGTGGATCGGCGAAGAGGCGGCGCGGCTCGTCGAGGTTCCAATAGACGAGCTGCACGTAGCGCGTCGGCGCCGCAACCACCCGGAAAGGGAGACCATCGTGGGGCGGCGGGTTGGCCCTCAGCCAGTCGGTCCCCAGAGGCGCCACGTCCACCTCGCCGGCCTGGGCGGCCGCCCGCAGCGTGTCCAGGCTGGGGACGATGCGGTGGACGTAGCGGCGCACGCCCGGCGGACCGCCGAAGTAGCTCTCGTTGGCCTCCAGGACCACCTGCTGCTGGGGGTCCCACCGGAGGAACCGGAACGGGCCGGTCCCCACAGGCGCCCGATCCAGAGGCGACACCGAAGCGGCCGGGTCCACGGGGATGTGCGCGGGGAGGATCAGCGTCTCGCGCCAGCCCGTCAGCGCGCCGGAGAACGGCTCACGGTACGACGCCACCACGGTGCGATCGTCCGGGGCGGCCACGGACGCCAGGGGGCCGAAGTTGTGCTGGTGGCGCCGGCCGCCGTCGAGGGCGCGGAGCAGCTCAACGGTGTAGAGGACGTCGCGCGCGGTGAACGGCCGTCCGTCGTGCCAGGTCACCCCTTCGCGCAGCCTGAGGGTCAGGGTGAGCCCGTCGCCGGAGAAGGAGAACGACTCGGCCAGTCTCGGGACGAAGGAGAGCGAGGCGTCGAAGTCCACCAGGGAATCGCAGACCAGGCGGCAGACCTGCCAGGCGGCGCGATCGGTGGCCCGGGCGCAGTTGAGCGTGCTCGGCTCCACGGTGTCGCCGTAGACGAGCCAGTCGCCCGGTGGATCGGACGCGCCGGCGCCGCCGGACGAAGGCGAGCACGCGGCGAGGGCCGCCAACGTCGCGATCGCGGCGCAGCAGAACCATGTCCGCGTTGTGAGCGCCCTCCTAGCGGGGCGGCGCCGCGGCGTCGACCACCGTCTCGTTGCCCGAGGCGTCGACGATGCGCACTCTCACCTTGCCGTGCGCCACGCCCGGAGAGAGCTCCAGCAGGAAGCTCTCCGCCGCAGTATCGCAGATGCCGTCCTTGCAGGGAAGGGGGAGCCAGGGCGCCCCCTCCTTGTCGGGATCCAGGGAGTACTCCGCGCGCAGGATGGCGCTCAGGGCGTCGGTGGCGTCCAGCTCCAGGATCGCCGGGCCCGGCCCGGCGGGCTCCTGCGGCCGGCGGGTCTGCGCGCGCGGAGGGGTGCGATCGACCAGAAAGGACTCGGACAGGGCGGTGTCGGTCAGCGCGGCCGGCGCCGGGTTGACCCCGCGATCGGACACCTCCACCTTCACCGTGTACCGCCCTTCCTCCATCCGGGCCTGGTCCAGCGCGAAGGGAGACGCGGCGGTTCCCTCCACCAGAGGCCGGAACTCCCGCTCTCCGTCCTTGCGGATCAGGATGGACTGGGAGATCGGGTCTCCGTCCGGGTCGGACGCCTCCCACACGATCCACCGGGCGCCCTTCGGCGGATCGATCGGCGCGGGAGCAGCGCCCGCCTCTCCTGCGCCCTGGCCGGGCTCCGACGGGCGGGCGGGGGGATCGGCGGCCTCACCGCCGCGCAGGACGGCGAGCCCCTTGACGGCCGGGGCCAGGTTCTGCGGAAGAAGGGTGACCCGGACGCGGTGGACCGCCGGAGAGGCCTCCTCGCTCACGCGGCTGAGGGTGGCTTTCCACTGGAGGTAGCGCGCCGCGGGGCTGGCGATCGCCGAGCCGCGGTCGGAAGCGTAGGGAGGGGACCAGGCGCTCCAGGTCGAGTCGGGGACGGGGCGGTGCCCGGACCGGGTGGACAGCTCCAGCCGGGAGCCGGGCGGGACGTCCGCGTCCCAGCTGATGGCCCCCCACCGGGCCGTGCGGCCGGCGTCGTACACCTCCGAGGAATAGGTGCCGGACGACCCGCCGCCCCCCTCCAGCAGGTAGACCCTCCCCGGGTTGCCCGTTGTGGCGTACGTGCGGCCGCCCGGGGCCGCGACGAGCGAGGTCACCTGGGGCTCGCGCACCTGATGGAGCATGGTCCAGCCGCCGTCCGGCTCGATGCGGTAGATGCGGCCGGCGGCGGAGCTCCCCGTGCCGGCCAGAACGCCTCCTCCCTCCAGCGGCGCCAGCGCGTAGACCCTCTCCACATCCGATTTCCAGACCAGAACGGGTGACTTCCCCTGCTCGATCCTGTAGACACGTCCCATCGTCCCATCGCGGCCGGCGGACGACGCGGGGAGCAGCTCGGCCAGGTCGATCACGATCTTGCGCGGGATCTCGTCGGGGTCCTCCAGGATCGAGCCGTCGGGCGCGGGGGTGACCTCGATCATCAGATCGCTCTTCTCTCCCGGCCGCCGGGCGGGCTGCAGGACCTCCTCGCTGACGGCTGCGGCGTAGACGGCTCCGTCGGAGGCCACGGTCACGGCGGAGATCTCGCGCAGCTCGCTGTCCAGCAGGATCTCCACCCGTCCGTCCTCGGCGAGGCGGTAGAGCAGGCCGTCGGGATCGGTCCCCGCCAGGAGTCGGCCCTGCCGGTCGAAGGCCAGCGAGGTGATGTGCGCCTGGTCGGTGTCGAAGACGATCTCCTTCTGCCCCCTGGTGGGGACCCTCAGGATCTGCCCGCGCTCGCCGGTGCCGACGTAGAGCCTGCCCGTGGGATCCACGGTCATCGCCCACAGATAGCGCTCCTCCATCTCCACCCACGGCTCCGGCTCCTTGCCGCGGGGGATGCGGTAGATGTCTCCGTTGGGGAACGTGGCCACGAACACGTCGCCTCCCGGCGCGGCGGCCAGCGCCCTCACGCCCAGGTCGTCCACGCCGAAGAGCGGCGTGGCCGCTCCCTTCTTGTCGATCGACAGCACCTCGGCGATGTTGCCGGCCCCCAGGTACAGAGTACCGGACGCGTCGAGCGCGGCCGACCAGAGCAGCGGGGGAGGGACGGCCGAGGTGGTCCCAGGGAAGATCTCCCTCAATGGCAGGGAGAGGGTGAGACGGCCTTCCTCGCCGACGGCCACCCCCTCCGCGCGCGGCGCGCCGCGCGGCGCGCCGGCCCGTGGATCGCGCTCCGCCTGGCGGGCGTCCGGGGCGGCGGCAGGATGGTCCCAGGTCACGGGCCGGGAGGCCTCGGCGACCGGAGCCCACAGCGCGGAGGCGGCCACGAGAGCTCCGCGGATCAGGCGGCCGGTCACCTCCGGATCTCCAGGAGAGCCTTCTGGTAGCCCCGCACCACGTGCGCCGTCTCGGCGTCGGCCTCCAGCACGGCCCTGAACCGGGCCCGCTCGGTGGCGTCCAGGCCGGTCTGCGGCTGCAGGAGCACCGAGGAGATCGACGGCGGCAGGTTCGGCAGCCGCAGGCCCGAGATCAGCGCGCCGGTGTCAGGGCGGATGATCGTGGCGTAGAGCTTGTGGTTGGAGCGGATGTGGTTCAGCAGCCACACCAGGTGCTCCAGGCTGCGGGGTGCGAAGTAGGGGCCTCCGCCGACCGACTCCATCCTGCTGAGAGTGAGCGAATCCCCCACCTGGAGCAGGACCTTGCCCTCCGGGGCCTCGTCCGGGATCTTCAGCGGGATGTCCACCGTCATCCGCTCCTCGCGGTACGGCTGAAGGTCCACGTGGAGCTGCAGGGTCTCGCCCGGCCGGGCCGTGTAGCGCTCCAGCCAGATCTTCTCCACCCGCGCGATCCGCCGCTCGTCCTCGTAGTCGAGCAGCAGGTTGATCCCCTCGATCTGGGAGGGGCGATCCTCGTTGTTGAGGAGCAGGTAGGTCATGTAGGCGACGGTGCCCGACGCGTACAACGTGGACAGATCCCCGGAGAAGAGATTGTTGAGCTTGACGTCGAGGCCCTCGGTCACCTGGATGCGCGACCCTTCCCGCATCCGCAGGGTGATCTCGCCGACGTTCTTCTCCTCGGCCGACAGCAGGCTCAGCAGCGAGACGTGCAGCAGGCCGGGGGTGAGCAGCGGGTCGGGGACGATGTCGAAGCGGAACGACTTCGCGGCCCCGTTGGGGCGCTTGATCTCGACCCGCACGGGGACCATCCGCACCGAGGCCCCCTTGCGGCCGGCGATGCCGGGAAACCTGTCCTGCACGATGGCCCCTATCTCGCCGGCCGGGCTGGCCAGCTTGAACGAGGAGAGCAGGCTGGGGAAGTACCCGTAGACATAGGCCTTGGTCATGGGCATGGCGGTCGCCCCCATCCCCAGCATGGGGTGGCCGAAGCCGAGGACCTTGTCGCCGTCCTGATAGGTGACCGTCCCCACCGCCGTGATGTCGAGGTCCCCCCGCACCAGCGTCACCCCGAAGGCGGACCCCGGGCCGAACGGGCTCTCCCTGGCCTCCGCCGCGCCGGCCGACGCCGCGGCGGAGGGGGCCCCGGACATCACCGGGCGGAGCGACATCGCCTCGAAGGCGGGGAACCACTCGCGGGCGACCTGCGGGGTGTAGCCGGAGAAGACCAGCGTGGGCCGCATCGGCTGGAAGGCGCCGGCCATGGGAGCCGGAGAGAGCAGGCGCCCTTGCCGCTGCTTGAGGAAGGCGACCATGCGATCGGGGTAGGAGAGCAGCGAGACGGGGGCCGGCTCGCCCCCGCGCGCCGGGACGGCCGCCCGGCTCGTCCCCTCGGGCAGATCGAGCCCCTTGTCGAACAGCGCCAGCATCTCCTCGATGGGGGTGATCCCGCAGATGGGCTCCTTGGCGAAGCCCCAGGAATAGGCCACCGCCCCGATCAGCCTTCCGTCGATGTAGACGGGGCTGCCGCTCATCCCTTCCATGATCCCTGTCTCCCGCAGCGGGCCGCCTTCCAGGCGGGCCAGGATGAGGTTCTTCTTGGGCAGGACGTTGGCCATGGTGCCGACGATCTCGACGCTGAACTCCTCCACCGCCGTCCCCCGGAAGACGGTGCGCCCGACCCCTTTCATGCCGGCGGCCACGTCCTTGAAGGGCATGATGGGGGGCGCCGCGGAAGGCGCGGCCGCCAGGGGCAGCCATGCGGTCAGCAGAGCCGCGGCGGGCAGGAGCGAGCGGAGCGCCTGGATCGCGCGGGCGGGCGATCCGGCCCGCGCTGGGACGTCATGTCGCATAGAAGTGGGCCTCGCTCGTGCTCGGCCGGGCCAACAGGAGTCCCGGGCGGGAGATGAAAATTGTTGCGTCTGGGTCCGCCCCTGTCAAGGCGGCTCACATCCTGGGCGGGACTTCGATCCCCATGAGGCTCAGCGCTTTCCTCTGGTACTGGAGGAAGAGCCAGGTGATGACGGTGCGCGCCGCCTTGAGGCCGGCATCCGGCTCCTGCATGACCGGGTGCTGATGGTAGAAGTGGTTGAACCGCTGAGCCATCACGAAGGCGTGGCGGGCGACGACGGAGGGCTCCAGCGTGCGAAGGGCCTGGTCCACGGCATCGTCGAACCTCACCAGGAGGCTGAGCAGCTCCCAGTGGTCGTCCGCGGGTCCGGAGGCCAGGAAGGAGAAATCGGTCTCCCGCGCCATCCGCGGGAGCGCCGATGGATCGAAGCCTTCCCTCTCGACCATCTTGTTGAGGATGTTGTTGGCGCGGACCACGGAATAGAGAAGGTAGGGGCCGGTCTCCCCCTCGAAGCTCAGGGCTTCCTTGAAGTCGAAGGCGATGATCTTGCTGCGGGTGTACTTGAGCATGAAGTAGCGCAGCGCGGCCACGGCCACCCTCTTCGCCACCTCGGACGACTCCGATCCCCCGTCCGGGCCGCCGTCGCCCGCCCGCTGGGCCACCTCCGCGGCGGCCATCTCCACCAGCCGGTCGATCAGGTCGTCGGCCTTCACCCCGTAGCCCCGCCGCCCCGACATCTCCACGTGGCGGCCGGACTCCTCCTCCGCCCCCATCCCCAGCTCGCGGGCGCAGGAGGCGGACAAGGCCACCATCTCGTAGGCGAAGTGATGGGAGCGGTCGGCCGCCTCCCTGTGCCCGAGCGCGCGGAGCCCCTGCTGGACGACGCGCTGGGGGTAGGACTGGCGGACATCGATGACGTTGTACACGGCCGAGGCTCCCCCGAAGGGAGGGTGGTCCGCCGCCCCTTCCGAAGCCAGCGTCGTCCAGAGCTGGTGACCGCCGGGATAGGAGTGAAAGCGGCCGTAGCGGAAATCGGCTCCCAGCAGTCCCAGCTTCCAGAGCTGGTAGGCGATGTCCTTGCCCACGTAGGTCACCGTGCCGTTGGATCGGACGATGATCTTGGCCTCCTCCGCGGCCGCCTCGCCCTCGCCCGGCAGATCCATGATCCAGCAACCCTTGCGCTCTCCCTCCTCCACGAAGCGGACGGCGCCCGCGGCCTTGAGCAGCTCGAAGGTGCGGGACCAGAATCTCAGTCCGATGATGTGGCTCTCCCACGGCAGGAGGTCGTACTGCACCCCGATCCGCTCCATGGTGGCCAGGTGGCAGCGCACGATGCGGGGTGCGACGTGCCGCGCCAGCTCCGCTTCCAGCCCCTGCCCCTCCTCCATGGCCTTGAGGGTCGAGGCGCGAAGGGCGCGGCGCCCGGGGTCCTGCTCGTAGAGCTCGCCCACCTTCGCGTACAAGTCCCAGCAAAGATGGTCGAACTTCCCCCCGTGCCTCGCCGCCAACCGGTCCACGGCCTCGGTGGAGGCGACCTTCTCGATGTGGATGAAGCCGACCACCAGGTCGGCGACCTGCACGCCGGTGTCGTCGATGTAGTTCTGGACCTCCACGTGAAGGCCGGACCACCGCAGCAGCCGGACCAGGGTGTCCCCGAGCACCGCGTTGCGAAGGTGCCCGATGTGGGCGGCTTTGTTCGGATTGATGTTGGTGTGCTCGACGATCACCTTGGCGGCCGCGGGGCCGGGGGGCGGGCCGGAGAGGCCTTCCACCAGGGTCCGTGGGGCGCCCGCGCGGTCCAGGAAGACGTTGATGTACCCGCCGCCGGCGATCTCCATCCGGGCCACTCCGGGCACGGCGGGCATCCCCTCCAGGATCCGGGCGGCGATGGCCGCGGGCGCCCGCTTGAGCGAGCGCGCGAGGTCGAACGCCACGGGGGAAGCGATGTCCCCCAGGTCCAGGCGCGGGGGGTAGACCAGCGCCACGTCGGCGAGCTCGATGCCGAACAGCGAATGGATGCGGTGGGCCAGCGCGTCTCGGACGGCGGCGCGGAGCGAGTTGGGCATGGCGGACCCGGAGTATAGCAATCAGGGGCCGGGGAGGGAGCTCGACCGGGAGGATGTCCCGTCCGCGGAGAAGCGATCAGCGGGAGGGGAGCCTGATCCCCGCCGGGTGCGAGCGCTCGATGAACCCCTCGAACGTCACCGCCTCGAGGGCGTAGTAGTACTTGCGTCCGGGCTCGGCTCCGGCGTCGAGGAAGTGGTAGCTCATGGGGCGCGCGGCCAGGCCGGCGCCGGGCAGCAGGTAGGCGTTGATCCGCGAGAAGGGGCCGAGCGGCGCGTCGGCGCGGAGGATGTTCCACCCCGCCAGGCGCTTCTCGTCTTCCGTGGACCAGGAGAGGGCCGCGCCGGCCGGCGAGGCCGCGGCGGCGAAGGACATCAGGTCGAAGGGGATGGTGGGGTCGTGGTGGACCCGGAAGCTGTATTCGGCGGGAGGGGCGCCGGCGGCGCCCAGGTTCTGGATGAGGAGGTCGACCGCGGCGAGCGCCCGCCACGGGACCACCATGGAGCCCCGCCCGGCCTCGTCCACCTCCACCGGCACGTAGCGCACGTCCGCCGGCCGGCCGGCGAAGTGCACCAGCAGGGCGAGGTCCCAGGCCGCGCCCGGGGATCCCTGGAACTCGATGGAGATCCCCCCGCGGCTGCCGTCACCCAGCAGCCGGGCCAGGGCGGCGCCCAGCGGGTGCAGCGGCCCGTCGAGCGAGCCCGCCCGTGCCGGGAAGACATCGAACGCCGCCTCCTCGCGGGGCGTCGGAAGGACCGACGCGAACGGATAGTGCCTGCCGTCGTCGGCGGCGCCAAGGAAGAGATTCCAGACATGGAAGAGCCGGATCTCCTCCGCCAGGGACGACTGCAGGAGCCGCTTCAGCGCCTGGTCCATCCCTTCGAGCGTGTTGCGCCCGGGGACCGCGGCCATCTCCTCCCAGAGCCGCCGGATCAGCGCGGCGTCGGACTCCGTGCTCTGGACGAGGTAGTGCGGCCAGAGGAAGGCCTCCAGCGACAGGTCGATGGCGTCGTGCCCAAGGCCGCGGGAGCGCCGCTGCGCCCCGCCCAGCGCCGCGGCCGTCGCCGCGGCGTTGCCGGACAGGTGGTTCTCCATCCAGGTGGCGCTGCTCTCGTGCCACCAGATCGACTCCATCCTGGACTCGCGCAGCAGCACCATGTGCGCCAGTTGATGGGCCACGGCCGGGCGAGAGGCCGCCTCGTGGCCGGCCAGTCCCGCGTCGAGGTAGAGCGATGAGCCGGCCCCTTCGGGGAGCTCCTCGCGCAAGGCGCCTGCGTTCCACTGCGGCGTGCGCGGCTGGGTGAACCCTTCCAGCCGGCCGGGGCCGGCGGCCGGTCCGTTCAGGCCCACCAAGTGGACGTCCACCATCGACCGCGTCCCGCGGACGGCGCCCGGGGCCGGCGCCGGGGGCCAACCGAGGCCGTGCACGACGTCGGCGAGAAGGTCGGTGAGCTCCTCCCCGATCCGCTCCACCCCGTCCGGGACCCCGCTCGCGTCGGCGTCGGCCGGATCGACCCGGTCCGGACCGTCCACCGCGTAGTGGATGAGGAACTCCCCGCCAGGACTGGCGTGGGCCCTGAGGCCGTGTCCCGCCTGGCCCACCGCCTTGTCCAGGAGGCTCCTGGCCGGCTGATTGAGGCGCGAGGCGTTCTGGTGCAGCGCCAGCAGCAGGGGCGAGGCGCAGCGCAAGCCGCGATGGCCGCCGGCCAGGGCGACCAGGGCCTCCGCCCTTCCGGGCGCCTGGGCCGCGGGGTCCATGCGGGGGGGGAGCTGCGGCACGGAGCGGGTCCATGCTCGGACCAGATCGGACAGTTCGGGGGCCTGGGCGCGGGAGGGGCCGCCGGCCGCGGCGGGCGAGAAGGCGGCCGAAAGGAGGCAGACGGAGAGCAGGAGCCGGCGGCCGCCGGGCGGCGCAGCCGTCTCCCTTGTCGGTTTTCTCGGCCTTCGCACCGATGGACCCCCGCCGGCTTGGGAGAAAAGTGGGGGAATTATAGGCAGAGGCCCGGTGCCAGTCAAGGAACGTTTGGCGGAAATCGCTGGTGTGAAAGGAGATCCGGATCAGGAGGAGATGTTCCCGTCGTCCACCTTGATCAGGATGACGGTGACGTTGTCCTCGCCGCCGTTCTCGTTCGCCCTGGCCACGAGCGCCCGCGCGGCGGCGTCCACGTCCCCGTCGCTCTCCAGGATGGTCTCCACGATCGCCTCGTCGCTCAACATCGTGTTGAGGCCGTCGGAGCAGAGCAGCAGATAGTCCCCGCGCTCCAGCCGCTGCTCGGCCACGTCCACCACCACGTCCTCCCGGCTCCCCAGCGCCCGCGTGACCACGTTGCGGAACGGATGGCGGCTGGCGTCGCTCTTGGAGAGGAAGCCCAGCTTCACCTGCTCGTTGACCCAGGAATGGTCGCTGGTGAGCTGCTGGATCCGGCCCGCGCGCACCAGGTACGCGCGGCTGTCGCCGACGTGGCCGACGTAGGCGCGGCCGTTGGTGACCATGGCCCCCACCAGGGTGGTCCCCATCCCCTCGAGGTCCTTCTTGTGGCTGATGGTGTCGAGGATGCGCTGGTTTGCGAGGCGGATGGCTGTCTTGAGCCGGTTCCCCTCCATGGACATCGAGAGGTCGTACTCGTAGGGCCACGTGATCTCGGCGTCGCGCCGGGTGGAGGCGATGAAGTCGGCGATGGCGGAGACGGCCAGCCGCGAGGCCACCTCGCCGGCGGCGTGCCCGCCCATCCCGTCCGCCACCACGAAGAGCTGGTCCTCGGGCACCACCGCGAAGCAGTCCTCGTTCGCCTCGCGCTTCCGCCCGACGTCGGTGACGCCCCTGTAGCTCACCTTCATGTGACCGTCCATCGACCGCCCTTGGCCGGGGAATCGGCCCGGGTGCGAAGGATACCCCGGCGATTCCGGCAGGTAAAGCGTCAGTGCCCCGCCCGGCCGCCGGCGCGCTCGTTGCGCGCATCGGCCACCTTGCGCGCCTGGCGCCGGATCACCTCCGGGACGTTCTTGTCTCCCGCCACCAGCTTCAGGTCACGGCTGGTCAGGCGCGCCACCATGGTCATGGCGATCCCGGCGGGGGTCTTGGGATTGGTGGCCAGGGAGTGGACGATGGAGTAGTTCTTCATCCAGTCCCGGTTGGTGGCGATCAGCCGGAGGACCTCCTCGGTGACGCTGCGCATCTTGGAGATGGACTCCACTTCGTTCTCGGTGAGCTTGGGGCTCTGGAGCACCGCCTCCTGCACCGACTTGCTGGAGTCCTTGATCAGAATCGAGCGCTCCTCGCGCGTCCCCTTGTAGGCGAGCTGGATCTTCTCGGAGGTGTTGAGACGGAGGATCTTGCGGGTCGCGTTCTCGATGGCCTGGGCGGCCGAGGGCTCGACCGCGCCGGGATCGGTGACGGCGGTCTCCGGGACGGTCGCCTCCACGGGCCCGGCGGCGGGGGATGCCTCGGGGGCGCGCGCCGCCGGAGGCGGGGTGGCGGGAGAGGCCTGGGAGAGGAAGTGCCGGCGGATCTCCTCCACGCGCACCCGCTGGAGGGGGGTCAGGCCGTGGGAAGCGGCCAGGGCGTCGAGCAGATCGGGGGCCGCGATGAGGCGCGTCTGATTGAGCAGGAGCAGGTCCATCTGGGCTGCGCCCAGCCCGGGGATCATCGCCTTGATGGCGTCCACGGGGGTGGACCCGTTCTGCAGCACCGCGTCGCGCAGCGCCACGGGGGAGGCGGGGTCGGTCCCGACGTGGGCGAGCAGCGCGGCGGGGGCCGCCGGATCGGACAGGATTCCGTGCAGCTCCTGCTCGGGGTAGGCGGCGAGCGTCCGGGAGGCCTCCTGCCGGATCTGGCTGTCTTCGTCCTGTGACAGAGCCACCAGGACGGCCGCCAGCTCCATCCTGGTGATCGGCAGGACGCCCCTCGCCGCGGTCAGGCGCAGGGGATGGGGTGCCCGGCCTTCCAGGAGCGCCAAGACCAGCGGACTCGGTCCAGCGGCCCGATCAGTTCCTGCCATCGAGCGCACCGGGATCGCGGCGGGCCGTGCCGCCGCGCGGCGAGACGTCCTCGGGAAGGGCCGGCGGAGGAGCCACTTGCAGACCCTCCACTCTCTCTCCCAGGAGGCCCAGCAGGGCCGGAGGGTTGCCATCGACCGAGTACTGGAGAGCGCCGGCGTTGTCGGCGCTCAGGATCACCGGCTCGGCGCAGGTCACCGAGCGGGACTGGCCCGGCCACAGCTCCTGATCGAGCGAGAGTGTGGTTCCGCACTCGATCCGCACGCGCGTCGCCTCGCGCGCCTGCACCACCACCTGGTGCTGGACCGGCCCGGGCGGCGCCTCCACGCCGTCCCCGGCCGTCCCAGCCGGCGCGGATCCGCCGGCCTCGGGCTGCGCGGCCGCATTCTCCTCGTCCTGCGCGGAGGAGCCCTGTCCGGAGTCCGAGAAGAGGCCGCCCGCGGCAGGCTGCGGCGCGCCCGGCCCGGTGATCGCGGCCGCCGAAGCGTCCAGCGTCACCGGCGAAGCCGGGGGCATGGCGGCGCTGCGCCCCGCCTCCCGGGAGGGGCTGGAGGATGGCCCGGCGGAGGCGCGCTGCCTGACGAGGCTCATGGTCAGGACCCCTGCTCCGATCAGGAAGGCCAGGACGGCCAGCGCCCAGAGGGCCAGGGAGGTCCGGCCGTCCACCGCATCCTGACGCGCCTTCGGCAGGAAGCGGCGCTCGGCGGGAATCTCCTTGCGCTCCCTGGGGGGCTCGACCGGCTCGCTCTTCTTGCCCCCCCTGGGCTCGGGCCGGAACACGCCGGCCGCCAGCGGCGCGGCGGCCGGCCCCGCCCGCAGCTCGGGCCTGGGGGTGGAGCCATGGCGCGCTTCGCGCTGCGACACCTCGTGGAGATAGGCGTTGACCATCTCCTCGCCGTCGATGCCGATGAACCGGGCATAGGCGCGGATGAAGCCGCGGTTGAAGACCCCGCCCGGAAGGATGTCGTAGTTGTCCTGCTCCAGCGCCTCGAGGAAGCGCAGACTGATCTTCGTGGCCTCGGAGATCTCCTTCAGCGAGATGTCCCGGAGCTCGCGCTCCCTCTTGAGCTCCTCACCGAACGAGGCCATGAAGGCTTATCTCCTGTCATTTCAAGATGATCCAATGGCCGGCCGCCGGACCGGAAGGGCCGGGCGCCCGCGTGTGCCGGGCAAGTTTAGGGTCTGGATGCTCGCGCGCGCCAGCCGCCGGCGGGGGGCGCGCGCTCTTGCGCGGCGCTCGAATTGTGCGGTAAAGTCGCATCGTTTCCGGGATCCGTCCTCGGAGGACCGCCGTCCTCCCGATGCGCCCGGCCTCCCCGCGGGGAGCCCGATGCCGCGGGGCTCGGCCGGTGGCGGCC
>DATEEA010000148.1:0-9015 GCA_035281445.1 Candidatus Polarisedimenticolia bacterium | reverse complement strand
GCTCGCCGCCGGGCTGGCGCCGGCCATCGCGCTGGCCGCGGCCCCCTGGCTGATCCTCGACGTCGCGCACAATCATGCAGCGGTCAACGCCGCCATCGCCTTCCACCTGGGCAACCGCCCGGGAGCCGACGGCCACCAGTCCGTCTTCCCCGGCGCCTCCGAGGCTCCGACCGTCGATCCCGACGCCAGGCGCCACCACATGACCGGTCTGGACCTGACCGGCGTGCGGCTGGCCGCGGCCCGGGCCGGCGTGCCGCTCGACGGCGTGGCCGTCTACTGGGTCGGGCAGACGCTCGATTCCATCCTGGACCAGCCGCTGTCCTGGCTGGGGCTGCTGGCGCGCAAGACGCTGCTCTTCGTCAACGGCTTTCACCTCACCACGCAGAAGGACCTCTACGTCGCCGGCGACTTCTCCCCGATGCTGGCGCTGGGGACGTCGGCCGGGCCGATCTGCTATCCACTCGGCGTGATCCTCCCGCTGTCGGCGGCCGGCTTCCTGGCGAACAGGCTGTCGCGAGCCGGATCCCTGCTCCTGGCGGCGCCGGCGGGGGCCCTGGCGGCGGCGCTGCTGTTCACTCACGACGCGCGCTTCCAGTACCCGGCCTCTCTCATCTTGATGGTGCCGGCGTCGCGGGGGCTCTTCGCCCTGGCCGAAGCGGTGGCCCGGCGGCGTCCGCTGGTGCCGGCCGCCTTCGCGCTGGGGTTGCTGGTCTGCAACGCCGACCTGCTGGGCACCCACAGGATCCCGGTGGCCTCCGAGTACTTCCGCGCCGGCACCATGCACCTGGATCAGGGGCGGCCACGCGAGGCGGCCCACGCCTACCTGCGATCGATCCAGGCCGATCCGGCGTACGTCCCGTCGCTGGACAACCTGGCTGCGGCGTGCCGGCTCCTGGAGCAGTGCGACCGGGAGCTGGATACGCTGGAACGCCTGCACGGCGAAGGCCACGCCTCGTTCGATCTGCTCTACACCCTCGCCGATCTGAGGCTCCTGGCGGGACGACCGGCCGCCGCCGCGGCCATGGCCCGCCGGACCGCCGAGCTCCATCCGGGGCGGCCGGAGGCTTACCGCCTGATGGCGGCCGCCCACGGCGCCGCGGGAGACGGCCTTGCCGCCGCGTCCGCTCTGCGGCAGGGGATGGAGGCGGTCCCCGGCGATCGGGACCTGATCCTCGCCCTGGGCGCGGAGCTCGCCCGGCAGGGGCGGCTGCTCGAAGCCGAGGAGGTCCTGGTGCCCGCCCGCCGTGGCCATCCCGACGACATCGCGCTGCTCGGTCTGCTCGGACAGGTGTACGGGATGCTGGACCGCCGCGAGGACGAGCAGGAGTGCTACCGCGCCGTGCTCGATCGCCAGCCCGGCCATCCCGAGGCGCTCTTCGGGATGGCGGCCTCGGCCGCGGCGCAGGGCCGGCTCGCGGACGCGCTGGACTGGGCGGCGCGCGCCCGGCAGGCGGGGCACGCCGGGGCCGGCGAGCTCATCCGCGACCTGACCGCGCCCGGCACTCGCGGCCCGGCCGCCACCGCCGTGCCCTGACCACAAGGGCCGGTGGCAGCCGCACCTCGGGGGCGAACAAAGGCTTCCTTCCGGCCGGCTCGCGTGTCTATGACGCCATGGCGGAAATGGCAGAAGAGGTCCCTTCTTCGCCGCCGCGTCGGTCATCGTGATCAGGCGGCTGGGCGGACGTCAAGAGGGACGTGCCTTGTGAGCGGCGTCCTCGCCAAGCGGGCCGCGATCCTGGCGCTGTGGCTGGCCGCAGCGGGGCTCGCTGCGGGCGAGGAGGGGCCCGCATCGAAGGACCCCGCCCACCACCACCGGCTCGGGATGCAGGCCTACGAGCGGAAGGACCACGCCGCCGCGCTGCGCCATTTCCTGGCCGCCCTCGAGCTGTCGCCGGACCACCCCAGGATCCTCTACAACGCGGCGGCCGCGGGGGCCCTGGCGGGGGAGCCCGACGCGGCGCTGGGGCGGCTGGAGCGCCTCGGCCGCATGGGCCTCTGGTACGATCTGGAGTCGGACGCCGATTTCGCCTCCCTGCGCGATCATCCACGCTTCCGCGCTGTGCTGGAGGAGATGGCGCGCTCGCGCCGGCCGCGTGGCAGGGGGGAGATCGCCTTCCGGCTGCCGGGGGCGGACACGATCCCCGAGGGGATCGCCCACGACCCGAGAAACGGGGAGTTCTTCGTCGGCAGCGTCCACCGCAACACCATCGTGAGGGTGCCGCCCGGAGCGGGACGCCCCGGCGAGCTCCCGCTTCCGGACGAAGGGCTCTGGTCGGTCCTCGGGCTGGCCGTGGATCCCCCCCGTGGGCTGCTCTGGGCCTGCACCTCGGCGCTTCCGCAGATGAAGGGAGGCCGGGCCGGCGAGCCGGCCCGTGGGGCGGCCGCGGCGTTCGATCTGGCCGCCGGCAGATGGGTGCGCAGGGTGCCGATCGCGGGAGGAGAGGCCGGTCACGACTGCAACGACCTCACCGTCTCCGCCTCGGGAGACGTCTATGTCTCCGACGCCCGGGCAGGGGCGCTGTTCAGGATCGCCGCGGGGAGCAGCGAGGCCACGGCGCTGATGGGGCCGGGGAGCTTCGGCTCGCCGCAGGGCCTGGCCCTCGCCCCGGGCGGCCGGCGTCTGTTCGTGGCCGATTATGTCCGCGGCATCGCCGTGGTGGATCTCGACCGGCGCGAGAGCCGTCCGCTTCCCGCTCCCGACGACGTGGTCACGCGCGGGGTGGACGGTCTGGTCCTCTACAAAGGAGCGTTGTACGCCGTGCAGAACGGCATCCGGCCGCACCGCGTGGCGCGCTTTGCCCTGGACCCGGCGCACTCCTCGATCACCGGCGTGGAGGTCCTGGAGGCCAACCTCTCCATCCACGACGAGCCGACCCTGGCCGTGGCGGCGTCGGGCAGCCTTTATTACGTCGCCAACAGCCAGTGGGGGAGATTCGAGAAGGACGGAGTCCGGCTGCGCCAGGAGGCGCTGAGCGAGCCCGCGGTGCTCCGGGTCCCGCTGGACTGAGGCCGCGCGCTCCCTCACCTGGATGGGTCAGGAATTTTCCGACCTCGAGATTGAGGGATCCACCGGATGGGCTTCGCTGCCTCCGGCCGCTAGGCTAGCGCATCCGCTCCACGCCCCGGCAGGACGCCGGCAGGGTTGTGCGCGGCGAAGGCGCCGATGCCCAGGTCATCCGACATCGAGATCCGAACCCGACCCAAGGGAACCAAGGACCGGTGGCGCACCATCTACCACACATCGGGAGTGGCCCCCTCGGGGATGATTCTGGCCACGGTGGTCCCGATGGCCCGGCGCATGGCGCGCATGAACCCCGGCGCGGAGTACGCCGTCTTCGTGGACGGACGCCGCATCGATTCGACCGGAAACGGCCACGACGGACCCAACGGCGGCGGCGCCCCGGCCGCCCGCCCGAAGCGCCGGTGACGGCCCCCTGTAGTAACATCGCCTCCAGCGTGGGCCGTTAGCTCAGAGGTAGAGCATCTGCCTTTTAAGCAGAGGGTCGCTGGTTCGAATCCAGCACGGCTCACCACGCCCGCCGCGGCGGCCCGGCACCCCGCCCCGCCGCCGTCGAGGCTTAAAGCGCTTGAGCGCGGTCGCGCGGCTGTTATAACCTGTCGCGCCGCGTTCGTCCGGCCGCGTCCCCATCGTCTAGCCTGGCCCAGGACTCAGCCCTTTCAAGGCTGCAACACGGGTTCAAATCCCGTTGGGGACGCCACTTCCCGCCTTGCGCGCGATCCGTCCTGGACGCGCACGATACGTCCTGCATAACAAGTGGACTCTGGCCTCATTCCGCTGTATTCAGTCAGCACAGCTTGACGGGGAGAGCGGCGCTTCCGCCGAAAGGAGAGCTCCCGGAACACAGCAGCCCGGCGGCGCTGTGAGCGACCGGCCGTCGAGCGGCTCCGCGACCGCGGACAGGACCGCGGGCTTCCCCCTCACCTCATGGGCTGGATTCGTCCTGTCGGCCCGGGAATGCCAACTGCGTCAGGGGGGGGGACTGTTCGTGACTCGATGCTCTCGGTTCCTGCGGATCAGTGTCTGTGCACTGCGCCCGATCGCCATGCTCGCTCTCGTCGCCATCGTGACCACGCTGAGCGCGGACTCCATCCAATCCTGCACCGGTCCGGCTCCATCGCCCATCGATCCACCGGTCACGTACTTGCCGGTGATCATGGGGATCGGCGCCGATCCCAACGGGCGCTTCACATCCTCCATGGCCACCCTCGGGGGCTTCGAAGTGTTCGCGCCCACGCTGCCGGCCACATGCGCCTGCGGCCTGCTCGTTCCTGCCGGCCTGACGGCGACGGACGCCACGGTCGTGGACGTGAACGGGGCGACCATCACCGGTTTCACCGATTTCACGCCCAACGCCACCACCACCGCGGCCTTCGAGGCTCTCTCGCCGGCTCCTCCGGGATTCACCTGGTTCGGATTCGCCACCAGCGTCGGGCCCGGGCTGGTCAACGGGCAGAGGATCGCGCTGCGGTTCAACCTGACCAGGGCCGCGCCCTCGACCGGGGCCGAGCTCGTCGAGGAGCTGCTGGGAGGCAAAGTGGGAGCGGCGCAATCGGACCCCATGGGCGGCAACTTCGACCCTAACCACCAGGGCGTTCTCGTGATCCCCCAGAGCGCGGACGCCATTCCGACGCTCTCCCAATGGGGCCTGCTCCTCCTGGCCGCCGGCCTGGCCGCGGCCGCGGCGAGGATCATCCGGAAGCGACGGGCGATTCTGCCGGCGTGAGCTGATCGGCATCCCGGCGCCATGGTGGTCTGCCTGGCGCCGGGACCGCCGTTCACCGCGCCGCGAGTCTGCCCAAGGCCACGGCGGGGGCCGCTCCCGCTGCCAGCCCCGCGGCCATGGCGGCGATCCCGGGCATCCCGGCCACGGCGCAGCCGGCCGCCCCAGCGCACGCCGCGACGGCTCCCGAGCAGATCAAGAAGAGGGGGCGGCCGGCATCCAGACTCAGGGCCCGCCACCCGAGAAGAAGCGAGGCCAGCAGCCCTCCCGCGGCGCAGGCCGCCAGGCAGACGGCCAGCCCCGAGCCTCCCGGGCAGAACCCGCCGAGCCTCACCACCCCCATGGGCAGGGCCAGCGGCAGGAGTCCGGCGAGTAAGCCGGGGTTGACGCCGCTCCCCGCGACGCCGCCTCGCCACCGCAGCCCGACGGCCAGCAGGGCGAGTGCCGCAAGGGCGGCGAGCGTCTCGCCGGCCGGGCCGCATCCGGTGCAGGCGGCGGCGCCCACCACCGGCACGGGCCAGGCCCTGCCCACGGCGAAGCGAAGCCTCCCGATCTCGTAGGCGCGCCGGGCGCGGCGGGCGAGCAAGGCGGCCGGCACCGTCTCAGACCACTCCATGGCGCTGCCTCCAGGCCCGGCGCAGCCGGGCGAACGCGCGCTGGACGCGCTTGCGGTAGGCGGCCGCCCCGATGGCGGGCCGGGTCGATCCCTCCGCTCCCACGGCGGCCAGCACCGCCTCACGGTCGGCGGGACGCAGCTCCCCGAGAAGCTCCAGCACGGCCTGGCTCTGCAAGCGGGCCGCGAGGAGGCTCTCCATGCCGTCCAGGCCCGAGGGGAGCTCGTCGGGCGCGCCCAGAGGGATCTCCCTGCGCCGCGACAGGCGCCGGCGCTGGGTGCGGCATTCGTGGAAGGCGATCCCGAGCGCCCAGCTCAGGGCGTCGCGGCGGGGATCGAAGGCGGCGGCTCGGGAGAAGATGTTGATCAGCGCCTGCTGGGCGGCGTCGTCCGCGTCCTCGGCGCGGGGGAGCAGGCGCGCCGCGAAGCGCCTCAAGAGAGGCCACAGCAGCTCGAAGACGGGATGGAACGCGGAGCGGTCTCCGTCCGCCAGGCGGATCATCATCGCCTGGAGCCGGTCGCGCTCCCCGCGTTCCATCCCGCCGTACGCCCTCCGGCCTCAGCAGCAGCCGGGGCAGCAGCAGGAGGCGCAGGGGAGCGCCGTGGCCGTGGTGGCCGCCCAACCGGCCGCCGCCAGACTCAGCGTTCCCAGAGCCACCACCGCCGTCGCCAGGTATCTCTTCATCGTCGATCCTCCTCGTTCCTGGCCGCGCCCGTGCGGCCGTCCGGTATAGGCGGCAGGCCGGCGGTGCGTGACACCGCCCCCAGCGGAGAAAGGGAACGCCCCGCAGCTCAACGACTTGTGGCGGGCGGCACCTCCCCGCACGCCCCCCCGGGGCTGGCCGGCAGCCCGCGCGGGGCCGGGCCTATCAACAGCAGGGAGGGGAGCTTTCTTTCTGAATCGAAACGGGACGGCCGCGCGTATGTACCTCAGCAACGCGGCCCGCCCTCCCCCCGGATTCCGGGACGTCCGGCGGTCCGGTCTCATCAGGAGATGGAGGCAAAACGCATGTCCGATCCCGTCATCAGGAAGATCCGATGGATGTCGTTGGTCGCCGTCCCGGCGCTCCTGGCCACGGTGGCCATGGCCGCCGCCCCTGGAGCGGCCCCCGTGGCGAAGTCGTCGCCCGCCGACGTCGCCAGCGCCGCCCTGGCTCCTCCGGCGCCCCCCGCGCCCCCCGATCCTCCCGAGCCGCCCGACGCCCCCAGGCGTGCGCGCCGCGGGTGGCTGGGGATCGTCCTGGGCGATGGCGACACAGAGGTCACCCACGTGGTGGAGGACAGCCCCGCGGACCGCGCCGGCCTGAAGCGCGGCGACCGGATCCTGGAGATCGACGGCCACGAGGTGGAGGACGCCGGCGACGTGGTGGCGGAGGTGCGGCGCCACGAGCCGGGCGACGAGGTGCGGCTGAGGGTGGAGCGGGACGGCCAGGAGCGAACGCTGAGCGCGACCCTGGAACGATCCCGCGGGCGCAGGGCGCCGAGGGCCTTCGGCTTCCACGTCCCCGGCCATGACTGGGAAGGGGAGGGGGACGTGATGGTCTTCCGGGGACGGCCCATGCTGGGCGTGCAGGTCCATCCCATGAGCGAGGAACTGCGCGCCTACTTCAAGGCCCCCCGCGAGCAAGGGGTCCTGATCGATCGGGTGATCGAGGACACACCCGCCGAGAAGGCCGGGCTGCGTGCCGGCGACGTCATCATCGCGGTGGGAGACGAAGAGGTGGAGAGGATCGGCGACATCGGCCGCGCGCTGCGCGACCACGAGGAAGGGGACAGAGTGTCCGTGAAGGTCATCCGCGACGGATCCGAGCGCACCATCGACATCATGGTGGAGGAGACCGAGCGCCCCGCGATACGCCCCCGCTCCATCGTCATCCCTTCGGTGAAGGAGATCAAGCTCAAGAGTCTCGACGCCCTCAACGGTCTGGGAGAATCGCTCGACGACCTTGACGTGGACGTCAAGGTCGAGATCACCCAGGAGGTCCGCGAGCAGATCGAGCGGGCCATGAAGGATGCCCACCGCGCCATGGAGGAGAGCCTGCGGGGGATCCACGAAGTCCTGGGAGACGAGGTGGAGGAGGAGGTCCTGGACCACGAGGCAGCGCTGGAGGCCCGGGAGGAAGCGCTCAAGGCCATGGAGGACTCGCGCCGGGAGATGGAGCGCGAGCTGCGGCGCCGCGAGGTCCAGGCGGGCGTCCGCTACGACATCTGATCCGCCGGCGGGCCGGGGGCGCATCGGCTCCTCCGGCCCGTCCTGCACCCTGCCTCACGCGGGGGGCGACAACAGCCTCAGCAGTTCTTCGGCCGCCTCCCTGGTGGCCGCCAGGTTCTCCTTCATCACCGATCCGAACGCGGCCGGATCGATCGAGCCGCTGACCCATCCTGTGTACGAGCGCTTGCGCTGCTGGCACAGGTCGTCGAGCCTTCCGAACAGCTTCCTGATCTCCTGAAACGTGTCGGGCGAGTTCATCGCGCAGCGTCCCTTTGCGCGGGCCATCCGCCGGGGGCGGTGGCGCCCTCCGCCGGCGCGTCCGCGGCGAGAATTCCGGCCAGGGCCTTGCCCAGCTCGTCGGCCGCGCAGAGGTGGCCGCGGGATGTGAGCGAGGCGTGGCCGGGAGCATGGAAGAACTTCCTTCCCCTCGGATCGCGCAGGCGGAAGGCCGGCAGCAGATCCACAACCGTCACCCCCTCGGACCGGGCGGCGGCGCCCAGCCTGTCCTGGGCCGCCGGCAGCGCTCCCAGGGCCGACTGCTCGCGGCAGGGGATGAGCATCAGCACCATCGGCAGGCCCCGGTGCCCGGCCAGCCGGCGGAGCCTGCGGATCTGCGCCGCGTCGCCGGCCAAGGCCTCCTCCCCCGCCGGGGTGAGAGGGCGCCCGCAGGCGGGCGATACCGGGCCGGCGCGGGCGGCGCTGTCGAGCGCCCGGCGGGCGGCCCCGGCCACCATCCCCGCCGTGTTGAACAGGGCGGTCTGTCGCAGCCTGGCGGACAGAGGGTAGAGCGGCGACGGCTCTTCGGCCTGGCCGGCGGGGCCGCGCGTCCGGGAGGAGGCGCCGAACCCCTCGGGGCCCGCGTCCCACGCCGCCACGATGACGTCGGGGTCGAGAGCCAGTCCGCCGGCCTCGAGGTGATCGATCTGGTCCTGCAGGGAAAGGCCCGGGGCCCCGGCGTTGATCGACTCGACGAAGCGATCCTCCCATCGATCGCGCAGCATCGCGCCGACGCGAGCAGGCCAGGCGTCGTCACCCTCCACGTGCCGTCCGAAGGTGTTGGCCCCGCCCAGCGCCACGATGCGCACGGTTCCCGGCGGCTTCTCCACGGAGATCTCCTCTCCGCGGTAGCCCAGTGAGTTGACGGCGATGCGGTAGGGGCGGCGAGGATCGAACCGGTCCATGAAGCGCTGGTCCGGGTGGAACGGACCCCGGCCCGGTCCGCCGGCGCCGGGCCGGGCGTACTGCAGCGATCGCACGGGGCCGGCCTCGGCCACACGCAGGAGGAGCTCGGCCAGGAACAGGGTGATGCCGGCGCACAGGGCCAGCCGGACCACGAGACGGACTGCGTTCACCTGTCGCAAGCGGACCTCCCGCGGAGGGGCCGGCGCGGAGGATATCGCACATCGGGCCGGTCGAGGGTTACGATGAGAGCGATGGTGCGCGGTGAC
>DATEEA010000147.1:0-30818 GCA_035281445.1 Candidatus Polarisedimenticolia bacterium | reverse complement strand
CGCGGCCGCGGCCTCGGCCGACGCCGAGCTGCGTGCGGAAGCCCGCGGCGAGCTCGACCGCCTGATCGCCGACTCTCCCCGCGAGCCGTCCGCGCTGAGGGCCAGGGCCGGCTGCTCCATCCCCATGGGGGACCTGGAAGCCGCGGCCCGGGATCTGACGGAGGCTCTGCGGCTGGATCCCTCGGCGGGGGCGGAGGTGGCCGGCCTGGCGGCGGAGATCGCGACACGATCCCCCGCGTTGCCGGCGGCGGTCCTGGTGCGGTCCCAGGCGCTGCTGGCGATGGGAGACCGGCCCGGCGCCGTGCGCGCGCTGGATGCCGCGCTGGCCGATCCCGCGGGCCGCCGGGACGTGGACCTGCTCCTGGCGCGGCGCAGTCTGGCGGAGGGACAAGGGGACGGATCGCTGGCGCGCGACCTCCTCGTGCAGGCCACCCAGTGCGCCCGGGATGGGAACCACCTGCTGGAGCGGCTGCACCGAGAAGCGATGACGCGTCCCGACGCCGCGGCGTCCGGAGCGGCCGCGTCGGCCATCGCCAGGGCGGACTACGCCTCCGCCGCGGCGGCGCTGCGCGCCGAGCCTCCCTCCGCGCGCAAGGCCTGGGTCCTGGAGAGGTGCGGCCGCACCGAGGAGGCGGCCGCCTGCCTCGAAGAGCTGCTGGGGATCGACGGCGCGCAGCCGCGCTACGCCGGGCTGCTGGATCGCGTCGTGACGCGGGTCCTGCAGGAGAGGGGCCCTGCTCTGATGGCCGAAGTGGTCCTCGAGCTGCGGCAGGGACCGTCCGAGCCGATCGCCGCCAAGGCCGCGCGGCAAGCCGCTGAAGGAGGAGCGCGATGATCTGTCCCATCCTGTCCCAGTCGCGGCGCGAGCCCGACGGCACATCCAGCTGGGATCACCATGAGTGCATCGAAGGCGCCTGCACGTTCTGGGCGGAGGAGGTGAAGAGCTGCGGCATCCGCGCCTCGGGTCTGCTGGTGATCGCCCGGGCCAGGGCCGCCGCGGCCGGCGCAGAGGCGCCGGGAGGCGGACCCTCCGGCGAGCCGCTGTTCGGGTCGCCCCGGGCCGCTCTCGACCCCCGGGATCTCGATCCCATCGTCGCCGCCGTGGAGCGGTCGGGCCAGGCGGCCCGGGACACCGGACTCAAGCTGCTGGAGGGCGTGGCCGCTCTGGAGGAGCCTCTGAAGGCCACGGGCCAGGAGCTGGGCGGCCGGATGGAAGCGCTCAACGCCGCGATGCTGTCGGTCACCACCACCGTGGAAGGAAGGATGTCCCGGCTGGAGCAGGCCTTGCAGACCGTGAGCGAGGCGGTGGTGGGGGGCGTCACCGCCAAGCCCGCCTTCGTGGACGACCTGGAGAAGGCGCTCTCCTCGCTGACGCGGCGGCTGGGAGGCGTGGCCGATCGGTTCACCGCGCTGGCCGACAGCCTGGAGAACGTCTCCAGCCAGGTCACGCGCCTCAGCTCGGCGCACGAGGAGATCTCGGCCTCGCTGTCCCACGAGGCGGAGCGCCGCCGGCAGGACGACCTGCGCAGGCAGAAGGAGGAGGCGAGGCAGCTCAGCGTCAGGGGCGCCGCGCTCTACCACAAGGGCGCGGCCGAGGCCGCGGAGGCCTGCTTCCGGCAGGCCGGCGAGCTGGATCCCGGCTCGGCCGAGATCCAGAACAATCTGGGCCTCGCGCTCAGCCGCCTGGGAAGGGACCAGGAGGCCGAAACCTGCTTCATGCGCGCCCTGGAGCTCGACCCCACCCTGGCCGAGGCGATGAACAACCTGGGCTTCGTCCATCATCGGGGGATGGAGTTCGAGAAGGCCATCGAGATGTTCCGCAAGGCGGCGTCGGGATCGCGCGACGCCTCGCTCGCCTACACCAATCTCGGCAATGCCTGCTACAAGCTGGCCAGGTATTCCGAAGCCGTGGAGGCCTGGACGATGGCGCTGGAGAAAGACCCGCTCAACGAGAACGCGCGCCGGGCCCTGCGCGCCTTCCAGCAGCCCGACGGCGCGGCGCCCAGCTAGACGGAGACGGACCGTGGATCTCTACGAGAAGACGACCCGATCGCTGGAGCCGCTGGGAGGGGAGCTCTTCCTGGATGCCTTCGTGGCGGTGCGCGGCGCCGAGGCCGCCCGCCGCGCCGCCGCCGTCTCCGGATCGGAAAGCGGCCGGAAGGCCGTCCGGCAGGAACAGGCCGCCCGGCCGGCGGCGAAGGCGCAGGCCGCCCGCATGGGGGGCGGGCCGGGCCGTCCCGGCTCGCTCCAGGACGAGGTGCAGGCGTTCATGACCCGCGACGCCATCGAAGGGACCGACGACCAGGAGATCCAGGAGTTCCTCAAGGAGCGGGCCGGGTTCGATCCCACCGATCTCGACGAGCCGACCTAGAGGATCTCCACCTTGGCCGCCGCCCTCAGCTCCTGCACCATCCTCTCGATGGCCTCCTGAGCCTTCCGCTGCTTGAGGAACTGCTGGATCTGATCCCGTGCCTCGTCCAGCGTGGCCGTGGAGGCGTCCACCTTCCCGGTGACCTTGATGACGTGGTAGCCGAACTGCGACTCCACCACGTCGCTGACGTCTCCCACGCCGAGGCGGAACGCGGCCTCCTCGAACGGAGGAACGGTCTGGCCGCGCTGGATGGCGCCCAGGGCCCCTCCCTGAGGGGCGGAGTTGTCCTCGGAGACCTCGCGGGCGACGGCGGCGAAGTCCTCGCCGGCCTTCACCCGCCCGAGCGCCGCGTCGATCCGCTTGCGGGCCTCGGCCTTCTTCTCGGGGGGATCCTCGGGACTGGTCTTCACGAGGATGTGGCTGGCCTGGACGCGGGGCGGGAGCTGCATCTGGGCCTTGTGCTCCTCGTAGAACTGGCGGACCTCCGCCTCTCCCACGTTCACCTGGTCCACGATCGTCTCGCGGATGAACTTCTGCACGGTGATGTTCTGCCTCACCAGCTGCTCGATGTCGTCGCCGTCCATCCGCCGGCGCGCCAGCTCCTCCTCGTAGGCGGCCTGCCCCATGCCGTTGCGGGTCTGCTCGATGGCCTGGGTCACCTCCGCCGGCGCCACCTCGGTGCGGCTCTCCCTCGCCTTCTGGTAGAGCAACTCGCTGCCGATGAGGCCGTCCAGGACCACCTGCCGGGCCTGCGTCTTCTGGTCGTCCGAGGCCGCGGCCACGCCGTTGGAGCGGAGGTAGTTCTCCACCGCGCCGTCGAGATCGGTCTGGTAGATCGGCGTCCCATTCACTCGGGCCACCACCGGCCCGCGGTCGGCCTCCGCCGTCGTGGCGCTCGCCTGCGGCGCAGCCGGGGCGCCCTCGGCGGCAACCGGGCCTTCGGGCGTCTGCGCCGCCGAGCCGCAGGCCGGCAGGAGGGCGCCCAGGAACAGGGTCAGGGCACTCGGGATGATCCTGGTCATGGTGAAGGGGACCTTTCTGGGCCCGGACGGGCCCGATGGCTTGACGTTGCGGGCGGTCGATACATGGAAATCATAGTGGACCCCCGATCGGCTGTCCAATCCGCGGGCCGGGCGCCCTTTCCCGGGGCGCCCCGTCCGCCAGGGTGTAGACTCCCTCCGTGAACGGAGCCGATCCCCGGGAGGAGGCCGTCTGCCCCGGATGCATGGAGGACCCCGAAGGGGCCGACTTCTGCCCCCGGTGCGGCGCTCCGGTGGGCCGGTTCACGACCCTGGATCCCATCAAGTCGATCGACGCGCAGGGACTGCTTTTCAGGCGTTCGGCGCGCGCCCGGATCGGACCCATCGTGCTGGTGGGGATGTGGCTTCTGCTCGGCCTGCCCGCGGCGGTCATGGTGCTGGCCGCGGTGGTCCGCCCCCGGACGGTCGGCTGGATCCCTTTGCTGACCTCGGCCGGGATCTGCGTGCTCTACCTTCTGGTGCTCATCCGCGTGACGCGCAACTTCGCGGTCAACCGCCCGGGGCCGGGGCCCCGGGATCCGGGGAAGGACTGACGGGGATCAGCAGGAGGAGAGCGCCGCCTCGGGCGAGGCGAACCCCAGCTCCCGCGTGGCGACGTCGAACCCCCCGTCCGGCCTCTCGGTGAAGACGCGGCAGGAGCGCATCCTGCCTCCGTAGACGTGCAAGGTGAGGGCGGGGGAGGGATACGGGTTGGCGATACGGTGGAACTCCACCGGCGGTATGAGCGCGCCGCACTCTCCCAGCCCCGCGCGGATCACCTCCAGCGCCTCCATGCGCGCCGTGCCGGGGTGCGCCCCCTCGGTGACGTCGTAGCGTGTGACGTCGATGACGCCGTCCACCACGCCCTCCACGCACCAGATGCCGGAGTGATCGTGGACCGGGGTGGCCTGGCCCGGCGACCACGCCATGATGACGATCTCGAAGCGGCCGGAGGGATCCTGGTACAGGAGGTGCCGGGCGTAGTCTCCTCCCCCCGGAGCGCGGACCGACTCCGGCAGGACGGGGCGGGTCCGGATCAGCTCGCTCAGCCGGTTCTTCACCCCGTTCACGATGGCTTCCGTGGCGCTGCCCGAGCCCAGCAGCCCGTCGATGTCCCGGACGAAGCTCTTCAAGTCGGCGTACGCTTCCATGAAGGTCCCCTCCTGCGCCGGATGGTACTTCCGGCGCTCCGGCCGGTCAACGCTCCCCGGACTCGCCTCCGGCCAGCCCGCGCACAAGGCGCGGCGGCCGCCGATCCCACGCGCCGTTCCACTGCCGCAAGAGCGTCTCCGCCGGCGAGATCCCCTCGTCCGCCACGCGCCGCAGCGGCTCCAGCAGCGCCGCTTCGTCCGCCGGAAGGGCGCGCGCCGCCTGGGCGATGAGCTCCCTGGAGAGATCGAGCGCGCTGTGGCCGCCCAGCTTCGCCCGCAGGCCGGACCGGGCCACCTCGCGGTGGAAGGACGCCCGCTCCCGGGCCGGCGCGCGGCCGGCCATCTCCCACGCGGCGCGGCGCGCCGAGGCATCGTAGAGGATCCCCTTCCAGAGCGCGGCCTGCGCGGCCACCATATCGGGCGGGCCGCTGTCGGACCCTCTCACCTCGAGATAGGCCTTGAGCCGCACCTCGGGGAAAAGCGTGGTGAGGTGCAGCTCCCAGTCGGCCATGACCGGTGACAGCCCCTCGTTCCGCCCGGCGAGGTACTGGCGGAAGGTCCGTCCGGTCATGTCCATCCAGCGGTCCTCGCGCACCACGAAGAGCATGGGCACGTCGAGCGCGTGGGCCACCGCGTCGGCGTAGCCGGCCCCCTCGCTCAGGGCGAACCAGGGGAGGCCGCAGCGATCGGGATCGGTGTGCATCCAGATGAGGGAGCGCTTGGTCAGGAACCCGTTGCGCTGGCCGGCGGTGAGCGGAGAGCGGGCGCAGAGCGCGGTGACGATGGAGGTGATCGCCAGGGCCACCCGCAGCTTCTCCATGGCGTCCTGCTCCGAGGAGTAGTCGAGGTTGATCTGGCAGCCCGCGGTGGCCTTCATCATGGCGTGGGCCAGGTGTCCCCGCGTGGCCAGGTAGGGGGCCATGATCCCGTAGCGGCGCTTGGGCACCCAGCCGATGGCGTCCGGCTCGCTGAATGGCTGCAGTCCGATCCCCGCCAGGCGGAACCCGGCCGCCGCCGCGGCGTCGTCGGACTCCCGGACGAAGGCGGCGACCTCGTCGCGCGCCGCCAGCAGACCCGCATGGACCCGGCCCGAGAGCTCCACCTGCGCCCCCGGCTCCAGGGTGACGCGGGTCCCCTCGCGCTCCAGGGCGATGATCCGGCCCTCCTCGCGCCGGGGGACCCATCCGCCCCGATCGACCAGGATCTGCAAGAAACGCTCCACGGACGGGCCGTGCGGGGAGGCGTAGGGGACGGCCCGGCCGGTGAGGGGGTCAAGGGGAAGCCGCTCGTACTCGATCCCCACGCCGAAACGCGCGGGAGGCTTCTCTCCCGCGCGGAAGACGCCGGCCAGCTCGTCGCCGCCGCGCAGCGGTGCCGATGCAGCCCGATCGCCGAACAGTGTGCTCATGGACCGAAGCCCTCATGGTGGAGCGCGATCGCCTGCCGCAGGGCGGCCGCCGTCCGCGGAGAAAGGGTACGCGGCGATGATAGGGAGGCGCCCGACGGACTGTCAATCAAGCGGCGGCGGGGAAGGTCAGGCGACGGCGAGGTCGCTTCCTGGCTCCGCGTCCGTGTGGTCCTTGCCGTCGAACCCCAGGAGGCGTGGCTTCTCCTCGACCATCGTCAGCAGATGGACGGGACGGGACCAGATCCGCTGGATGTTGCGCAGCGTCTCGCGGGCCCAGTCGTGCTTGAGGTCGAGGCCTTCGTGCCGGTGCTGCAGGAAGAGCTCGCCGCGGTTGGCGTGGTTCGCGTCGGTGACGAAGATGAAGGGCTGGCCGTGGTTGGTGAGGCCGAACAGGAGCTGGTCCTTCACCTTCCTGAACTCCCTGGCGCTGATCTGGTAGGCGTTGGTCTTCTTGTTGAAGGCGTAGGCGAAGAGCTTGTGCTCGGCGCAGAACTCCGGGGTGAGGAACGTGTCGATGAACGTGACGTCGTTGTGCAGCCGGCGGACCTCGAAGATCTTCTGGCGTCCCAGGCCCAGGTGGAGGTCCCAGTCCTGCTTGCGGCGGATGTCGTCGCATTCCTCGTAGTCCTTGCCGAACCGTCCCTTGTTCCACCGGTCCTCGATGTCCTTGAACAGCTCCAGGCCGAGCTTGTACGGGTTCAGGCGCCCCGGATGGCTGGCCACGGTGCCGGAATGGTGGTCGGCGTAGTCGATCACCTCGGCGTCGGTCAGGGCCTTCTCCGTCATGATCTTCGAATGCCAGTAGCTGGCCCAGCCCTCGTTCATGATCTTGGTCTGGCCCTGGGGCGCGAAGTAGTAGGCCTCCTCCCGGATGATGGACAGGACCTCCCGCTGCCAGTTCTCCAGGGGCGCCTGGTCGATCAGGAACTTCATCACGTCGCGCGCCGGCTCCTCGGGCAGGCGGCGGGCCCGCTGGCGCTCGGTCTCCATGCGGGAGCGCTGGGCCTCCAGGAAATCCGGAGGGTTGATGAAGTTCATCATGTAGTCCTTGCTGCGCATCCGGTGGACGACCTGCTTCTCCTCCTCGTCGTAGCCCTGGTCACGGGGACGCTCCCTGGCGATGAACGCCGAGTGAGGATCGATGAGCGACTCGATGGACAGGCAGACGTCGATGAAGTCCTCCACCGCCTCCACGCCGTGCTTCTCCATGTAGCGGCGGATCCTGGTGGCGTGGTTGGCCATCTCGTCCAGCATCTTGCGGTTGGTCCGGGAGAACCAGACGTTGTTCTTGAAGAAGTCGCTGTGGCCGTAGACGTGGGCCATCACGATCTTCTGGTCCACCAGCGAGTTGCACTCCAGCAGGTAGGCCGTGCAGGGGTCGTTGTTGATGACCATCTCGTAGATCTTGTGCAGGCCGTAGGAGTACGACTTCTTGAGGTGCTCGTACTCCATGCCGAAGCGCCAGTGAGGGTACCTGGTGGGGAAGCCCCCGTAGGCGGCGATCTCGTTCATCTGGTCGTAGGTGAGGATCTCGAAGAAGACCTCGAAGAAGTCCAGGCCGTACTCGCGGGCGTAGCCGCGTATCTCGCGCCGGAGCGTCTCCAGGTTGTGCGGCAGGCTCATCGGGGCATCCCCGTCATCGGCCTTTTCCCAGGAAATCCTTGATCGAGGTGTAGATGGCGTCCTTGTTCTCGATCTGGGAGACCACGACCTTCTCGTCGCCGGAAAAAGCCTCCCTCAGGTCGGAGAGGAACTGGCCGGTGCCGTAGGGGCTCTCCACCTGTCCATAGCAGAACAGGTTGGCCCGGGGGAGGAGTCGGTCCCGCAGGATGGTGAAGCACTCCTCGGTGTCCCCCTGGGACCAGTTGTCCCCGTCGGAGAAATGGAAGAGGTAGATGTTCCACTCGTCGGCGGGGAAGGTGCGGGCGATCAGGCGGTCGCACAGCTTGTAGGCCGAGGAGATCACCGTCCCCCCGCTCTCCCGCGTGTGGTAGAAGGTGTCCTGGTCCACCTCCCGGGCCTCGGCGTCGTGCACGATGTAGCGGACCTCGATCCCCTGGTACTGGCTGCGAAGCCAGGTGTCGATCCAGAACGACTCGATCCGGACGATCTCCTTCTGCTCCTCGCCCATGGAGCCGGAGACGTCCATCATGTAGAGGATGGCGGCGTTGCACTCCGGCTGACGCGAGACGCGCCAGGACCGGTAGCGCTTGTCCTTGCGGATGGGGACTATGGTGGGGTTGAACGGGCTGTACGTGCCCGAGGCGATCTGCCGCTTGAGGGCCTCCTTGTACGTGCGTTTGAAATGACGGAGGCTTTCCGGGCCGGCCATGGCGATCCCGGTGTAGCGGTCCTTCTCCGTGACGATGTTCTTCTTCCCCTTGTTCTGGATGGCCGGGAGCTGGAGTTCTTCTCCCAGGATCCTGGCCAGCTCCTCCAGGGGGACGTCCACCTCCAGGACGTGCTGGCCGGGGGCGTCCCCGGCCTGGCCGTTGCCCTCGGGCTCGCCCACCCCGATCACGGTGCCCACGTCCCCGTCGCCCTGGCCCACGCCCCCCTTCTGGCGGGGGTCGAAGACGAAGCGGGGGAGGTCGATCTGCGGCAGGGGGATGCTGACGAGATCCTTGCCCTTGCGCCCGATCAGCTCGCCGCGGGTGATGTACTTGCGGAGGTTCTTCTTCAGCCGGCCGCGGACGATCTGCTTGAAGCGATTGTGATCCTGCTCGATGCGCGCCATGGGGGCGTACGGCGTCTCCAGAAAGTGCAACGCCCCGCCCGCCCTGACGGTGCGCCGGGGTGGAGGGGCGCCGGCCGGTGACTCTCTATCTCTTGGCGTCGCCCCGGGCGAAGATGCTGGCCACGTAGTTCAGGACATCGGTCGCGCAGACGTCACAGTATCCGTAGTCCTTCACCAGGCGACTCTTCACGACGTCGATCTTCTCCTGCGTGTCCTTGTCCACCACGCTGGACACCAGGGAGGTCAGCTTGATCGAGTCCTTCTGGTCCTCGAACAGCTTCAGCTCGAGCGCCTTGTGCAGCCTCTCGTTGGTGCGGTAGTTGAAGGTCTTCCCTTCCACGGCCAGGGCGCCGATGTAGTTCATGATCTCGCGCCGGAAGTCGTCCTTGCGGTTCTCGGGGATGTCGATCTTCTCCTCGATGGACCGCATCAGCCGCTCGTCCGGATCCTCCATCTGGCCGGTGTACTTGTTGCGCACCTTCTCTTTTTGCGTGTACGCCTTGATGTTGTCCACGTAGTTGGCGCACAGCCGGGAGATGGCCTCCTCGTCGGCGGAGATGGCCCGCTGCACTTCGTTCTTGGCGATGTCCTCGTACTCCTGCTTGACCACGGCCAGCAGGTCCCGGTAGCGCTTGCGCAGCTCGTCGCTGGTGATCAGCGAGTGGTGGCGGAGGCCCCCTTCCAGCTCGTTGAGGACCATGAACGGGTTGATGCAGCCTTCGCCCACGTCCGACACCAGGGCGTTGGAGATCTTGTCCTGGATGTAGCGTGGGGAGATGCCGTCCATCCCCTCGCGCGCCGTCTCCTTGCGCAGCTCCTTGACGTTGTCCTCGGTGAAGCCGGGGAGCGTCTTGCCGTTGTAGAGCTTCAGCTTCTGCAGCAGGGTGAGATCGGCCTTCTTGGGCTCCTCGATCCGCGTCAGGACCGCCCACATGGCCGCCATCTCCAGCGTGTGCGGGGCGATGTGCTTGCCCTTGATCTTCTTGGGGTTGTAGTCCTTCTCGTAGATCTTGATCTCTTCGGACAGACGGGTGATGTAGGGGATGTCGATCTTCACGGTCCGGTCGCGCAGCGCCTCCATGAACTCGTTGTTCTGGAGCTTGCGGTACTCCGGCTCGTTGGTGTGCCCGATGATGACCTCGTCGATGTCGGTCTGGGCGAACTTCTTGGGCTTGATCTTGTGCTCCTGGGACGCTCCCAGCAGGTCGTACAGGAAGGCCACGTCCAGCTTCAGCACCTCGATGAACTCGATCAGCCCCCGGTTGGCGATGTTGAACTCGCCGTCGAAGTTGAAGGCCCTGGGGTCCGAATCGGAGCCGAACTCGGCGATCTTGCGGTAGTTGATGTCTCCGGTCAGCTCGGTGGAGTCCTGGTTCTTCTCGTCCTTGGGCTGGAACGTGCCGATGCCGATGCGGTCCTTTTCCGAGAGGATGGCCCTGAAGACCTTCACGTGCGAGACGATCTTCGTCCAGTCGCCGCGGTAGCGCAGGTTCAGCTCCCTGTAGTACTGGCGGCAGGCGGGGCAGAGGTCGCCCTCGATGACGACCTTCTTGTTCTCCGGCTTCCCCTTGTTGATCATGTCCAGGACCTTGGGGCGCACCTCCTCGGGCACCAGGTGGAGGGGATCCTCGTGCATCGGGCAGGCCACCTCGTCGTCGGCCTTGGCCGTCCGGCGGCCCTGGTACTCCGTCCCCATCAGCCAGGCGAAGGTGTAGAGACCGCCCTCGGCCGTGCGGGAGTAGCTCTCCAGCCCCTTCTTGAGGAGTCGGACGATGGTGGACTTGGAGCTGCCGACCGGGCCGTGCAGCAGCAGCACGCGCTTCTCCGTGCCGTAGCGCTGGGCCGCGGACTTGAAGGCGTTCACCAGCTTCATGATCGGGATGTCCAGGCCGTAGATGGCGTCGCGTCCGTCTCCGTCCACGTCGTCGAAGAAGTTGTAGTGGATGATCCTCTTCTTGTGGTCGTAGTACTCGTACCAGCCCTTGGAGAGGATCATGTCGTAGATGCGCTGGAAGGCGGTCCGGGTGACCTCCGAGTGCTGCCTGACGATGTCCAGGTACTCCTCGAACGTCCCCTCCCAGTGCTGGTCCCGAAACGCCTTCAGGTCCTGCATCTGGCCGACGAGGGAGATGATCTCGGATCCTGATGACATGTCCTTCCTCCTGTCGCGCGGTGATGCCCGGCGCCGGGGGCGGAACCGGGGATAAGTCTTGACGGGTCAAGGCTCCGCGACGCAGGGCATGTTGGCCGGTGCCTGAATATAGGCCAGCCTATTCAGGTTGTCAAAGTTACGATCTTCGGGCCGTTCTCCGATGTCGGCGGCAGGTCAGGGCAGGGGAGTCGAGCGCGACGCGTCGCGGTGGAGCAGCCAGGCGGTCACCAGCGCGACCGGGATGGCGAGAGCGAGGACGAAGGCCAGAGCGGTGGCCAGGAGGTTGACGGCCAGGGTCGCGTCCATGCCGAGGGCGGCGTCGCTCAGCCCGGCCCGGATGCCGCCCTGCACGAGCTGCGGGACCCCGGGGGCCGACTCGGCCATCAGTTCGCGCAGCCTCTCGGAGGCCCCACCCTGCGACACCAGCCCGGCGAGGAAGGAGAGGGGGCGTCCCAGCGCCCTGCGCATCGGCGCGTCGGGGGCGGCGAGGGCTCCCAGGCCTCCGGCCAGCAGCAGCGCCAGGCCGGTCCACTTGGCTCCCCGGGCGCCGGAGGCGGCCTTGAGGGCCCGCAGCCGCTGCATCACCGCGCCGGGCAGGTCCCGGCCGGGCGGGCCGGCCGGCAGATCGGAGCAGGACTGGAGAACTCCGGCCATCGTGCGGGCGCGGGCGCGGCACCGGGGGCAGGCGTCGAGGTGGCGGCGAGCCTCCAGCGTCTCCAGCGGACCGGTTTCCTTCTCCAGGAAGAACGAAAGGAGCGGCCGGAGCTCGGCGCAGGTCATCATGACGGGAGCGACCTCTTGAGGATCTCCCGGGCGCGGAAGATCCGGTTCTTCACCGTCCCGATCGGCAGCCCGGTGATCCGGGCGATCTCGTCGTAGCGGCGCTCCCCCTGATGCCGCAGCAGCAGCACCTGCCTGTACTCGGGTGGAAGGGTCTGGATGGCGTCCTCCAGCCGGCCTCGCGTCTCCCGGGCCTGCAGGAACTGATCGGGGGTCGGATCGACTCCGGCCACCTCCCGGCCCGTGGACCCGTCGTCGGCCGGCGCGTCGAGGGAACAGACCGGCGCGCTCCGGCGCTTGCGGATCTGGTCGATGGCGGCGTTGGAGGCGATGCGGTACATCCAGGTGGTGAAGCGGAACCGCGGGTCGAACCTCTCCAGGGAGCAGAACACCTTCAGGAAGACCTCCTGGCTGAGATCCATCGCCTCGTCCGGGTCCCTCACCATCCGGAGCAGGAAGCTGTGGATCGCTCCTTGATGGCGGCGGACGAGCTCCTCGAAGTCCTCCCCGCGTCCCCGGAGGACGTTGGACACGATCTGTTCGTCGGCCAGGCCGGCGACAGCCTGCCGGGCCCTGCCGGCAGGCGCGGCCGCCTGCCCTCTCCTGCCTGCCATGGCACCCCCCGCCGGCCACCATCAGGGCCGCGCTCCGATTTGGACACGCGACACCACTCAAACGTTTCCCCCCCGGCGGAAGTTTCGTCCCATCGGCGGGGAGGAGGCCGGTCGAGGCAAATTCTTGTTTACACTAAAGAAGCGGGGATTATAATGAGCCCGCGGAGGGACGGGCATGCCTGCGGCTCGAGGTGAGGAGAAGTCCGCGGAGGGGCTGCTTCGCCTCCTGGACGCCCCGCTCCCACGGGGGGAGTCGGTCCTGAGCCGGCTGGACGCGGTCCTGGCGGAGACCGGCCGTCCGGTCCACGCCGAACTCCTCAAGCTGCTCACCCATCTGACGTTCGGTAACGACGCGGCACGCAAGATCTGGGCCGGCTTCCAGGTGCACCGCGCCTCGCTCCAACGGCGGCTCCAGCGCGATGTCGGCTGCCGGGTGGCCCTGTTCGACTACCTGGTCAACGTGGATCGCCGCCTGGTGAACCCAAAGATCATCGAGTTCGCCGACTTCGAGAGGACGGCTCGATCGGCCATCACCGACCACGTCACCGGGCTGTTCAACCGGGCGCACTTCGACGACTGCCTCAAGAAGGAGATCCAGCGGTGCCGCCGGTACAGCCAGTCGGCCTCGCTCCTGATGATGGACCTGGACGACTTCAAGTCGATCAACGACTTGCAGGGGCACGCCGCCGGCGACGCCGCCCTCAAGGACGTCGGCCGTCTCATGATCCAGCGGGTCAGGGAGATCGACGTGGCCGCGCGCTTCGGGGGGGAAGAGTTCGCCGTCATCCTGCCGGAGACCCGCCGCACCAGCGCTTTCGTGGTGGCGGAGAGGATCCGCGCCGAGGTGGAGCGGCACTTCCGCCGCAAGGGCGCCCCCGGAGCCGAGAGCCGCGTCACCATCAGCGGGGGGATCTCGTCGTTCCCCGAGGACGCCGAGGGCGCCGAGGAGCTGCTTTTGAGGGCCGACGAGGCCTTGTACCGGTCCAAGCGGGAAGGGAAGAACAGGGTCTCGATCTACTACCGCGAGAAGCGCCGATCCGGGCGCGTGAACGTGGAGGCGCGCGGCATCCGGGTGATGATCAACGGCAGCGGCGAGGGCGCCGAGACGCCTTGCCGGGCCCTCAACATCAGCGAGCGGGGGATCCTGATCGAGGCCCCGCGCCCGCTGCCGCTCGGCCAGAGCTTCGAGCTGCGCCTGGCCCTCACTCCCGGCGGTGCGGTGAGCCTGGAGGGGGACGTCGTCCGGCTGGAGCAGCGCAGGACGTCGAAGGGACGGACGGTCTACGATGCCGGCATGCGATTCCGCTTCGGCAGGAAGCCCTTGCCGCAGGGTCTGACCAGGTTCCTCCGGGAGGCGCCGCCCGCCGAGGCGAGCGCCTGATCCCGGCCGGAGCCGGCCCGTGATCGCGCTCGGCATCGACACGTCTTCCTCCCGGGCAAGCGTGGGGGTGGCTTCGTCCGACGGCGCGCTGCACGCCGTCCTGGGGCTCGACTCCGGCGTGACCCACTCCGAGCGGCTGCTCCCGGCGGTGCGGGCGCTGCTCGATGTCTCGGGGCTTTCCTTCCAGCGGATCGACCTCTTCGCGGTGACCTCCGGACCGGGCTCGTTCACCGGGCTGCGCATCGGGATGGCCGCGGCCAAGGGGATGGCGCTGGCCGCAGGCCGCCCTCTGGTCGGGCTGTCCACCCTGGAGACGATCGCCGCGGCCCTGGGAGCCGAGGCGGCGGCGGACGGGCCCGCGCCGCTGGTCTGCGTGCTGATGGACGCCGGGCGGGGGGAGGTCTACCGGGGGCTGTACCGCCTGACTTCGGGCGAGCCGGCGGCCGAGGCTCCGGAGGCCGCCCTGCGGCCCGGTGCCGCGGCCCTCCTTCCCGGCCCGGCGGTCATCTGCGGCTCCGGGTTCCATGCCCACAGGCGGGCCATCGAGCCGTTGCTGCCGGCAGGCTGCATCGTGGTGCAGGCTCCCGCGTTCCTGGCCGGGGCCCTGGCCCGGCGCGGTCTCGGCCTGGCCGCGCCAGGCCGTGCGCTCCCTCCGCTGGCTCCCAACTACCTGCGGGCCTCCGATGCCGAGAAGGCCTGGAGGGACTGAGACGCCGGGAGGATGGGTCCTGGCCCCCATGCGGGAGGCGGACCTGCGCGAGGTGGCGGCCGTGGAGAGGGCGTCGTTCCGCTCCCCCTGGCCGCAGAGCTCGTTCCGCGAGGAGCTGCGCTCGGCGAGCTACGCCCGGTGCGTGACGGCGCGCGGCCCCCGGCCGGCCCGCGGGCTGGGAGGCTACATCTGCTACTGGATCCTGGGACCTGAGCTCCTCATCAACAACCTCGCCGTGGCGGCGCCGCACCGCCGCCGCGGTGTGGGGCGCCTGCTCCTGCGCCACGCCCTGCATCAGGGCCGCGCCGAGGGGTGCCTGGCGGCCTTTCTGGAGGTCCGCCCGTCGAACCAGCCGGCGATCCATCTTTACGAAACACACGGCTTCCAGGTTGTGGGCCGGCGGCGGGCCTACTACACCGACACCGGCGAGGACGCCCTGGTGATGAGGGCGATTCTTGAAAGCTCTTGAAACCGGATGATATGATCCGCCCATGCAAGGGCGTTGTCACCACCTCCCCTTCCCCTGGAAAAGCCCGGTCCTTGATGGAGACTGCATCATGCCGATGTCCGTGGATGCCGTCCGCGAGCGTCTGGTGCGAGAGAACGAGGAGTACCGCCGGCTCTTCGAGAAGCACCAGTCCTTCGAAGAGAGACTGCAGAGCCTGAACGCCAGGCTGTTCCTCAGCGACGAGGAGAAGGTGGAGGCGATCACCCTCAAGAAGCACAAGCTCGCCCTCAAGGACCGCATGGCGCAGATCGCCAAGGAGTTCGCGCAGGACGACAGGGCGGGACACTGAGCGCCGCGCCGGCCGGGCAGCGGGAGCCGAGGGGCTGAACGCGTGGTCAAGGAGGTTTGGCCCTATTTGACGGCCGGAGTCGCGCTGACGGCTCTGCTGGCCGCCGCCGGGTGGACAGCCGCCGCGGCCGCCGGGGCGATCCTGACCCTGGCCGTGGCGTCCTTCTTCCGCGATCCGCGCAGGCCCGTCCCGTCCGATCCCCGGCTCATCCTGTCGCCCGCCGACGGTCGCGTTGTGAAGATCGCCGAAGAGCCCGACCCTTCCACCGGGGGCGGCGTCGTCTCCATCTTCCTTTCCGTGCTCAACGTGCACGTGAACAGGGCCCCCGCGGCGGGGAGGATCGCCGCGGTGCACTACACTCCCGGGGCCTTCCTCCCGGCCTTCAGGGAGAAGGCCAGCGCCCTCAATGAGCAGAACCTGATCCGCATGGAGACCGAGCTGGGCCCGATGGCCGTCAAGCAGATCGCCGGACTGATCGCGCGGAGGATCCGCTGCTGGAAGGGGACCGGCGACGTGGTGACCCAGGGGGAGAAGATCGGGTTCATCACCTTCGGATCCCGCGTGGACCTTCACCTTCCGGCGGGAGTCGCCGTCAAGGTCCGCGTGGGCGACCGCGTCCGCGGGGGCACCTCGGTGGTGGCCGTCCGCGAGCAGGCTGGGGACGGGCGGTGAGGCCCCAGGCCTCGCGCCGCCCACGCCGCGGCATGCACCTGCTCCCCAGCCTCTTCACGGTGGGGAACATCTTCTGCGGCTACGCCTCCATCGTGCGCTCCACCACCGGCGAGCTGGAGACGGCGGCCCTGCTGATCCTGGTGGCCGCGCTGCTGGACGCACTGGACGGCCGCGTGGCCAGGGTGACCGGGACCTCCAGCGATTTCGGGCTGCAGCTCGACTCGCTGGCCGACGTGGTGTCCTTCGGCGTGGCGCCGGCCATGCTGGCGTTCTCCTGGTCGCTGTCGTCGTTCGGACGGGCCGGCTGGGCGATGTCGTTTCTCTTCGTGATCTGCGGGATGCTGAGGCTGGCGCGGTTCAACCTCCAGAAGACGGCGCACGACCGCCGCTACTTCGTCGGGATGCCCATCCCCGCGGCCGCCTGCATCGTCGCCACCATCGTGTTCGCTCATCCCGAGCCCCCCCACGCGTCGGGGGATCCGGTGCTCGGCGCGATGCTCATGGCGCTGCTGCCCCTGATCTCCTTCCTGATGGTCAGCAAGGTGCGGTACCGCTCCTTCAAGGACCTCGACCTCAAGCGCCGCAGGCCTTACAAGCACCTGCTCATCCCGGCGGCGGCCCTCACCCTGGTGGCGCTGAACCCGCAGATCATGCTGATGCTGGGCGGGTTCGCCTACCTGCTCTCGGGGATCCTGCCGAGGCTCGTGCCGGGCCGCTCCGCCGAGGCGGGGGACCGGCACGGAGGCCTGGCTGCGGAGCCGGCGGGGGGAGACGATGGGCGATGACGGCATGACGGCGGTGGGGACCGGGCGGCGCATCGCTTTCTTCGGTTCCAACAGCTTGCTGGCGCGCGAGATCCGGGGAGTGCTGGAGAGCCGCTCTTTCCCGGCCACGGACGTGCGGCTGTACGACGAGCAGGGTGAAGGGACGATCAGCGACTACGCCGGCGAGGCGCTGGTGGTGACGCGCCCCGACGAGGAGTCGCTCGCGGGGCTCGACATCGCCTTCCTGTGCGGCTCGGCGGCGGACATGGCGCCCTACCTCGACTGGCCGGCGCGCGGAGGCTTCACGGCCATCGACCTGTCCGGCGCCTCCTCGGCCAGGCCGGACGTCCCGCTGGTGCACACCGAGATCAACGCCGGCGCCATCGCCCCGGCCGGGAGGCCCGCGCCTCCCCTCATCGCCGCGCCCCACGCGGTGGCGCACAACGCGGCCACGCTGGCCGCCGCCGCCCGGTCCGTGGGCCGGCTGTCCGCCGTGGACGTGGTGGCGCTCAGGCCGGCGTCGGAGCTGGGAGAGCGGGGGATCGACGAGCTGCAGCGCCAGACCATCGGGTTGCTCAACTTCACCGAGACGCCGCGGGAGGTGTTCGGCCGGCAGGCGGCCTTCAACGTCCTGCCTTCCGCCGGCGTGGCGTCGAGCCGGGCCGAGGGGTTCGACGAGCGGGCTCGCGGGGAGCTGGGCCGGCTTCTCGGCGCGGACACCATGGAGCGGCTCTCCCTGGCGTCCGCCTTCGTCCCCGTGTTCCACGGACACACCCTCCACGTCTCGCTCACATTCGCCTCTCCTGCGCAGCCGTCGGATCTGGCGGCGGAGCTGGCCCAGGCGCGCGGGATACGCCTGGTGGAGGACTTGCAGGACTTCTCTCCCGTGGACCTGGCGGGGGAGGAGGCGGTGGCGGTGGCGGGGCTGGCCCTGGATCCCGGCCGGCCGGAGCGGATCGGTCTATGGGCTTTCTGCGACAACCTGCGCGGGGGTTCGGCCCTCAACGCCATCCGGATCGCGGAGCGGGTGGCCGATCTGCTCCCGGAGAGGCGTTCGTGAGCCGGGCAGCGCGGGGCGCCTTCGTCGTGGGGCTGACGGCGCTGGCCGTCCCGGCGGGACAGGCAGCGCCCGCTGACCTCGTCCGGTCCGAGGACGCCGTGGTCGCCCTGTTCAGCCTCCAGACCGAGCTGGACGTGGACGGGATGCAGATGGAGAGACTCGAGGGGCGGCAGGACGAGAACCGCATCGCCCGCATCGAGGCGCGGGCCGCCGTGGAGAGGCTCTACACCCAGCTCGACGAGCTCTTCGGGCGCTACCGGACAGCCCTGCGAGCCCGCCGCGTCGGCGGGGAGCCGAGGCCGGACGAGGGCGAGGAGCAGGGCGAGCCGCGCAGCGCAGAGCAGATCGAGTCGGAGATCGAGGCCAAGGAGCGGGAGCTGCGCGCCGCCGAGGCGGCCGAGTCGGCGGCGCAGGAGGACGGCCGCCGCCTCAGGGAGGACATCCGGCGGCTCGCCGAGCGGATGTCGCTCCTGTCGCAGCGCATCGCGGCGCTGCACCGGAACCTGCCTGCGCAGAGGGACTCGGTCACCGGCGTGTGGGACGTGACCTTCCTGCCCAGCGGCGACAGGGGGGTCTTCGCCCTGTTCCAGTCGGGCACCCTGGTGACCGGCCAGTACGTGCTGGATGGTCCCTTCCAGGGAAGCCTGGACGGCACCCTCATCGATCGCAAGCTCCTGCTGCACCGCATCGACGCGCGGCTGGGGCGGTCCATGGATCTGACCGCTTTCCTGAGCTCCGATGGCCAGGCCCTGCGGGGGACATGGGAGAACTACGACCTGGCCAACGGGCAGAGCCGCACAGGTCCCTGGTCCGCCCGCAGAAGGCCGCCGAGGCGGGGAGAGCAGGAGGACGGGGTCCGGGAAGGGGCCCCCTGACGTGGGCCGGCTCTCCGCGCTGTTCGAGCGGCGCTACGAGCTGTTCCTGGCCGCCCGTTATCTCTCGGCCCGCCGGAAACAGACGTTCATCACGGTCATCACCACGATCTCCATCCTGGGTGTGGCGGTGGGAGTGGCGGCCCTGATCATCGGGCTGGCCCTGGCCACCGGCATCCACCAGGAGATCCGATCCCGCATCCTGGGCGCCAACGCGCACGTCACCGTGTTCGCCCCGCCCGGGCAGGAGTCGATCCTCGAGCACGCGGCCCTCGAGGAGCGGCTGCGGGCGGTCCCCGGAGTGGCGGCGACCGCGCCGGTGGTGTTCGAGAAGGGGCTGATGCTGTCGGAGCTCGGCGGCTCCGGGGAGGCGGTCTTCCTGAAGGGGGTCGATCCGGCGGCCGAGGCCAGGGTCACCGAGGTGGGCGGGTTGTTCATCGCCGGACGGCTGGAGGATCTGGCCGCCTCCGGAGGCGGGCCGGATCGGGTGGCGCTGGGCAAGGACCTGGCGCGATCGCTTGGGGTGGGGATCGGTGACCGCGTGCGCGTGGTGGTCCCCCAGGTGCGCCTCTCCCCCTGGAGCGTGGAGGCGAGGCGCCCGGTCTTCGAGGTGGCCGGCATCCTGGATTCGGGGTTCTACGACTACGACGCCGGATGGGCCTACCTTTCCCTGGAGAGCGCCCGCCGGCTCTTCGGCCTCGGGGACGTGGCCGGACTGATCGAGATCCGGCTGGCCGATCCGGACCGCCTGGCGGAGCTCCGCCCGGCCATTTCCGCGGCCGCTGGCGACGCCTACCCGGTCACCGACATGGTGGAGATGAACCGCACCTTCTTCGCCGCGCTGCGCACGGAGAAGCTGCTGACGTTCCTGGTGATCGGGCTGATCGTGGTGGTCGCCGCCCTCAACATCGTGAGCACGCTCATCCTGATGGTGATGGAGAAGGTCCGGGACATCGGAACGCTGGTGTCGATGGGAGCCACCTCGCGCGGGATCATGACCCTGTTCATGGCCCAGGGGCTGCTGATCGGCGTCACCGGGACGACCGCCGGCTGCCTGGCCGGCCTGGGGACGGCCTGGGTGCTCGACGCCTACCGGCTCGTGCCCCTCCCGGCGGACGTCTATTTCATCCCTTACGTCCCGTTCCGTGTCCGCCCCGTGGACTTCGCGGCCATCGCCTCGACCGCCCTGGCCATCTCCTTCCTGGCCACCCTCTACCCGGCCTGGAAAGCGTCGCGCCTGGACCCGGTGGAGGCGCTGCGTTATGAATGACCTGTTGAAGGCCACCGGTCTCTCGCGCACGTACCGCAGCGGGGGCCGGGAGCTGAGGGTGCTGCGGGGCCTGGACCTGTCGGTGGCCCGGGGGGAGATGGTGGCCATCGTGGGAGAGTCGGGGGTGGGCAAGAGCACGCTCCTGCACGTCCTGGGCGCCCTTGACCCTCCCGATGCCGGCTCGTACCTTTTCGATGGGCGCGATGTCCTGAGCAGCGGGCCGGCGGACCGGGCGCGGTTCCGCAACCAGGACATCGGCTTCGTGTTCCAGTCGCACAACCTGCTGCCGGAGTTCACGGCGGTGGAGAACGTGATGGTGGCCGGTCTCATCGGCCGGAGGCCTCCCGGGCCGACCCGCCGGAGGGCCATGACGCTGCTGCGGGAGCTGGGGGTGGATCAACGGTGCGATCATCTCCCCGCCAGGATGTCGGGCGGGGAGCAGCAGCGGGTGGCCATCGCCCGCGCCCTGATGACCGCCAACGCGCTCTTGCTGGCGGACGAGCCGACGGGTAATCTCGATCCCGTGACCGCCCTGCGCGTGTTCGAGGTGCTGCGATCCGTGCAGCGCGCGCGCGGCGTGGCCGTGGTGATGGCCACGCACAACGAGAGGCTGGCCGAAGCGTGCGACCGCGCCCTGCTTCTGAGGGAAGGGGTGCTCGTGCCGGCGGTCCGTGAACCTCCCCGGCAGGAAATCGCCGCGCCATGACGCTAGAATGTAAGACGGAACGGTGAAACCCCCCATCAAGCCTACGGGCACGGCGCCGGGACGGCTCGGGGGCTGAACGCAGTGGCCGGGCAGGGCCAGGGGCTTAGGGTCGAGATGTTCGAGAAGTTCACCGAAAAGGCTAAGAGGGTCCTCTTCCTGGCTCGCTACGAGGCGAGCCAGATGGGAAGCAGGGTCATCGGGACCGAGCACCTCCTGCTCGGCCTGCTGAAGGAAGGCGAGGAGATCACGCGGGAGCTCTTCCAGCGCTCCAACATCGCGCTGGACGCACTGCGCGCCGAGCTGGAGGAGATCGGTCCTTCGCGGGAGAAGATCTCCACCTCGGTGGAGATCCCGTTCAGCGAGGAGACGAAGAAGGCGCTGACCTTCGCCGAGGAGGAAGCCAACCGGCTCCTCCACTCCTACGTCGGCACCGAGCACATCCTGCTGGGGCTTCTCCGCGTGGAGCATTCCGCCGCCGCCCGCGTCCTTCAGGAGAAGGGGATGGAGCTGTACGCGGTGCGCGAAGACACCGTGGCCATCCTCAAGAAGCGCGGCGTGCCCAAGAAGAAGCGCGAGACCCCGTTCCTCAACGAGTTCTCCCAGGACCTCTCGGCCATGGCCGAGAGCGGGATGTTCGATCCCCTCATCGGCCGCGAATCGGAGCTGGAACGGGTCGTGCAGATCCTGTCGCGCCGGCGGAAGAACAACCCCGTGCTGCTCGGCGAGCCCGGGGTCGGCAAGACGGCCATCGTGGAAGGGCTGGCCCAGCGCATCGTCGAGGGCAACGTCCCTCCCTCCCTGGTGGACAAGCGGATCCTGGCGCTCGATCTGTCGCTCATCGTGGCCGGCACCAAGTACAGGGGCCAGTTCGAGGAGCGCCTCAAAGGGATCATCAGCGAGCTGACCGGCTCCGAGGACATCATCATCTTCATCGACGAGATCCACTCGCTGATCGGCGCGGGATCGGCGGAAGGCTCCCTCGACGCCGCCAACATCCTCAAGCCCGCGCTCTCACGGGGCGAGGTCCAGTGCATCGGCGCCACCACGCCGCGCGACTACCACAAGTACATCGAGAAGGACAGGGCCCTGGTGCGGCGCTTCCAGGCCATCAAGATCATCCCCCCCAGCGAGGAGGAGACGATCAACATCCTGCGCGGCATCAAGGACCGCTACGAGCGGTTCCATCAGGTGCGCTACTCCGATGACGCCCTGGTCAGCTCGGTCTATCTGTCCAACCGCTACATCACCGATCGTTTCCTGCCGGACAAGGCCATCGACGTCATCGACGAGGCCGGGGCCAGGGTGAAGCTCAAGAAGCGCACCTCCTACCTCGAGGTGAAGCAGGTGGAGAGCCGCCTCAAGGAGGCCACCCGCAGCATGAAGCGGGCCCTGGCGCGCAAGGATTTCGAGAGGGCGGTCCGCCACCACGACGAGGAGATGACCTTGCGGCGGCAGTTCGAGGATCTGCGCCGCAAGTCCGAGGACGAGGGGCAGATGATCCTCGAGGTGGACAAGAACGACATCGAGGACGTGATCTCCCGGTGGACCGGCATCCCCCTGGCCACGGTGGAGAAGGAAGAGATGGAGAAGCTGATGAAGATGGAGGAGTTCCTGCACGAGCGCATCGTGGGGCAGCATTCCTCCATCTCCGCCCTGGCCCGGGCCATCCGGCGGTCGCGCGCCGGACTCAAGAGCCCCATGCGCCCCATGGGCTCGTTCATCTTCCTGGGGCCCACGGGCGTCGGCAAGACCGAGGTGGCGCGGACCCTGGCCGCGTTCCTCTTCGGCAACGAGACCGCGCTGGTCCGGTTCGACATGTCGGAGTACATGGAGAAGCACGCCATCGCCAAGATGATCGGCTCCCCCCCGGGGTACGTGGGCCACGAAGAGGGCGGGCAGCTCACCGAGCGGATCAAGCGCAAGCCGTACAGCGTGATCCTCCTCGACGAGATCGAGAAGGCTCATCCGGACGTGCTGAACATCCTCTTGCAGGTCTTCGAGGACGGGCAGCTCACCGATGCCTACGGCGACGTGGTGGACTTCAAGAACACCCTGGTCATCATGACCTCCAACATCGGCTCCACCTCCATCGATCTGGACAAGCGGCCCGGATTCCTGGCCAAGGGGGATGCCAAGGAGAACTCCCGCAACCGCGAGATGGTGATGCAGGACGTCAAGCGGACGCTCAGCCCGGAGTTCCTCAACCGGATCGACGAGATCATCGTGTTCGACCCTCTCGACGACAACGACCTGCTCCAGATCAGCCGCCTCATGATCAGGAAGCTCAACGAGACGCTCAAGGCGCGGAACCTGGAGATCACGCTGACCGACCCGGCCTACCAATGGCTCCTGAAGATGACCTCCTCGGAGCGCTCCTACGGGGCGCGCCCCCTGCGGCGCGCGATCCAGCGGTACATCGAGGACGCGCTCTCCGAGGACCTCATCCAAGGAAAGTTCCCCGGCTGCGCCCATGTTGAAGTCTTTCTGGAAGGCGATCGGCTGGCCTTCAGAGAAGCCCCGGAGTTCAACCTCGCCACCTGAGGCGTCCTTGCTCTCGCCCGGGACCAGGGCGCTCTCGCGCGCAGGGCGGGTGTCCGCCCTGGCCAGGGTCCTGCTCGCGGCGGCCCTTTCCCTGCCCGCCGTCCCTCCCGCGCTGGGGCAGTCCGAGCCGTCCGGGGAGAAGGTCACTCGCGTGCTGGTCGAAGGCAACCAGCGCATCTCCGACGAGGCCGTCCTGCACCTCATGACCGTGAAGGCCGGCGACCCCTACAACGAGGCGGTGCTGCGGGAGGAGTTCAAGAGGATCTGGGCGCGCGGCCTCTTCGAGGACCTCTCCATCGAGTCGCGCGACGCGGAAGGCGGCAAGGCCATCATCGTCCACGTGACGGAGAAGCCCGTGGTCAACTCGTTGAAGTACGACGAGAGCAAGGTGATCAGCGAGACCCAGATCGAGGACGCGCTGAAGACCCGCAACGCCCAGATCTCCATCGGCGAGCCCGTGGACTACGACGTCCTGAAGAAGGCCGAGGAGGGGATCAAGGGTCTGCTGAACCAGAAGGGCTACCTGGACGCCGAGGTCATCGCGGCCACCCACGACACCGGCGGCGGCAACGTGGAGGTCCGCTTCTCCATCGAGGAGGGGGCCAAGACCCGCATCCGCACCATCGAGTTCGAAGGGAACACCGTGTTCTCCGATCGCCGTCTGAAGAAAGTCCTGAAGAACACCAAGGAGAAGGGCTGGTTCACGCGCTTCCGGCAGAAGGACATCTACCATCCGCTCAAGCTGGACACCGACCTGCGGGAGCTGGAGACGCTGTACGGCAACAGCGGCTACATCGATCTGGACCTCCCGCCGGCCCAGGTCAAGGTCGTGGAGGAGAAGCCCTCCCAGAAGGAGGGGAAGTCCCGCAAGTGGGTGGCCATCGAGCAGCGCGTGATCGAGGGGAGGCAATACCGGCTGGGCACCGTCGGCGTGACCGGCAACACGGTGTTCCCTTCCGACGAGCTCGTCGCCCTCATGCCCCTGCGGTCCGGCGACGTGCTGAACGAGTCGCTGGTCAAGGGAGGGCTGTCCCTCATCGACAACAAGTACGGTGAGAAAGGGTACTTCTACGTCTCGACCAACCGGGTGATCGATCGCCGGCCGGAAGGGGTGGCCGACGTCACCGTGAAGGTCAACGAGGACCGGCAGTACTACCTCGACAGCATCAGCTTCTCGGGCAACCTCACCACCCGCGACTTCGTGCTGCGGCGGGAGATGCCCCTGGCGGAAGGAGATCTGTTCGACCTCAACAAGTTCCGCACGGGCCTGCGCCGCATCTCGCAGCTCGGCTACTTCCAGTTCAGCAGCGAGCCGGGGATCACGCCGGTGGAGGGGGACAACAAGCTCAAGGTCACCTTGACCGGCACGGAGCCGCGCCGCAGCGAGCTGCAGGTGGGCGGCGGCTACTCGGGGCTGGACGGCGGTTTCTTCGCCACCTCGTACCAGACCCGCAACTTCCTGGGGCGCGGGCACCTGCTCTCCGTCAACGGACAGGTCGGAGCCATCGCCAGCCGCTACCAGGTCAACTTCACGGAACCCTACCTGCTGGGCAAGCCGATCACCGCCGGCTTCTCGCTGTTCCGCCGGGACACCGATTACGTCGGGTTCACCACCAGCGGCAGCGGGGGCAGCGTCACGCTCGGCCGGCGCTTCCGCAACTTCCACAATCTCAGCCTGAGCTTCCTGCGCGAGACGGTGGACTTCGATCCCACGGACGGGTTCTCCAGCACCAGCACGACGGCCAGCCTCCGGCCTGTCTACGTGTTCGACACCAGGAACAACTTCTACCGGCCGACCAGGGGCTTCCAGGCCTACGTCTCGGGCGAGTACGCCGGCGCCGTCCTGGGAGGCGAGAACTCCTTCGTCAAGCCCCAGGCCGAGTTCCAGTTCTACCTCCCCATGCCGCGCAAGACCTACCTCGCCTTCCACGGCGAGTTCGGCTACATCCGGCCCCTCCAAGGGGACGTGCTCCCCACCTACGAGCGGTACTTCCTGGGCGGGGAGCGCAGCCTGCGCAACTACAGCACCCGATCGGTCGGGCCGTCGGGGTTCATCTGCACCTTCGGCAGCGCCGGCGCCGTGGAGTCGGAGGAGGACTGCCCTCCCTGCCCGCTGGGGTTCTGCAACGCCCGGCAGCCCGGGGCTTTCGAGACCTCGGTGGTGGGAGGGACGAGGAAGGCGCTGCTGAACGTGGAGTACGTGGTGCCCCTGTCGGAGCCGGTGGACCTGGTCTTCTACCTCGACGCCGGAAACGCCTACGCGGAGTGGGAGCCGATGTCGCTGTCCGACTTCCGGGGCGACGCCGGGGTGGAGCTGCGCTTCTTCCTCCCCGTGTTCGGGGCGCCGCTGCGGCTCATCTACGGCAAGACGCTCAACGCCGAGGGGGATGACGACACCAAGTCGTTCCTCTTCTCCATCGGGACCACCTTCTGACGGCCCCGGCCGTCGCTGTCCGCCCGGAAGCGCTACAATCAGGGTTCCAGCCCGGCGGGGAAGGGACGTCCCCGGCCTCCGCGGGCGGGTCGGCGCCGTGGGGCGCGGAAAGGAGTCCGCAGTGATCGATGTGATCAGAGTGACCATGGGGATGGCCGCGGCGCTCGCCCTCGTCCCGGGGACAGCGCCGGCGCAGTCCCCGGCGGCGCCGCAGGCCCGCATCGCCGTCGTCAACCAGGACCGGGTGCTCAACGACAGCGAGGAAGGCAAGCGCCTGAAGGCCGACCTGGAGAAGCTGCGCAGCTCCAAGCAGTCCTCCATCGAGGCCAAGGAAAAGGAGATCAAGGCGCTCCAGGACCAGGCGCTCAACGCCCAGCTCAGCCTGAGCGAGGAGAAGCGCGAGGAGATCGCCCGGCAGATCAAGCGCAAGCGCGTGGAGTACGAGCGGCTCAACGACGATGCCACGGCGGAGTTCCAGGAGGCGGCCAACCGGGCGCAGGCCCGCCTGATCGGCATCTTCCGCGACGTCATCGGCAAGTACGGCGCGGAGAAGGGCTACACGCTCATCCTGGAGAAAGGGACCGTCTACTTCGCCCACCAGACGGTCGACGTGACCGACGAGCTCCTGCAGCGCTTCAACGAGATGACGCGGGCGTCGGGCGCGGCCCAGGCGGCACCGCCCAAGGGCTGAGGCGGGAGGTGGCCGGCTTCGCACTGGAGGACCTGGCGCGCCGGCTGAAGGGCCGAGTCCTCGGCGATCCCCGCCTCCAGGTGCGCGGGGTGGCGCCGCTGGGGGCGGCCGGCCCCCACGACCTGAGCTTCCTCGCCAACCGGCGGTACCTGCACGAAGCCCGGAACAGCCGCGCCGGCGCCATCCTGGTGGCGGAAGGAACGGACCTGCCCGGCCGCACCCTCCTGGTGGTCCCCGACCCCTACGCCGGGCTGGCGGCGGCGCTCGACCTGTTCCATCCCGCCGAGCGGCCGCGGCCGGGGGTGAGCCCTCGGTCGATCGTCGCCGCGAGCAGCACCGTCGGCGAGGGGGCTTCGGTGCAGGCGGGGGCCGTGCTGGGGGAGCGGTGCCGGCTGGGCGCCCGGGCCGTGGTGATGGCCGGCGCCGTCCTGGGGGACGATGTCTCGGTGGGAGAGGACACCACCATCCACCCCAACGTCATCATCTACCCGCGCTGCGTCCTGGGCAGCCGCGTGATCGTGCACGCGGGGACGGTGATCGGCAGCGACGGCTTCGGCTTCGCCCGGGAGGGGGAGGCTCACAGGAAGATCCCCCAGGTGGGCAACGTGGTGATCGGAGACGATGTCGAGATCGGGGCCAACGTGGCCATCGATCGGGGCACGTTCGGCAGCACCGTGATCGGCCGGGGCACCAAGATCGACAACCTGGTGCAGATCGGCCACAACGTGCAGGTGGGAGAGAACAGCATCCTGGTGGCCCAGGCCGGCATCAGCGGCAGCACACGCCTGGGACGAGGGGTGATCTTCGCCGGCCAGTCCGGGGCGGCCGGGCACCTGACCATCGGAGACGGCGCGCGCGTGGGGGCCAAATCGGCCGTGGTGCAGGATGTGCCGCCGGGAGGCTTCGTGATCGGCCACCCGGCCATCGAGGCGGGCGCGTGGCGGCGCGCCGCCGTCCTCTTCGCTCGGCTTCCCGAGCTGAGGCGGCGGCTCCTCAGACTGGAAGGCGCCGCCCCCGCCGAAGCCGAAAAGGAGGAATGAGGCGTGCTCGATCTCAGGCAGATCCTGGACATCCTTCCGCACCGCTACCCCTTCCTCCTGGTCGACCGCATCCTGGCCATGGAGGCCAACGCCAGCGCCGTGGGCATCAAGAACGTCAGCGGCAACGAGCCGTTCTTCGAAGGACACTTCCCCGGGCTGCCGATCATGCCGGGGGTCCTCATCGTGGAGGGGATGGCGCAGGTGGGGGCCGCGCTGCTGCTCTCCTCCATGGAGGACCGGAAGGAGAAGCTCATCTACTTCACAGGCATCGACAAGTGCCGCTTCCGCCGGCCGGTGGTGCCGGGCGATCAGCTGAGATACGAGCTGAAGGTCCTGCGGCTGCGCCCCCAGGCCTGCCGCATGTGGGGTGAGGCCTACGTGGAAGGGCAGCTTGCGGCCGAAGCGGAGATCCTCTCCGCCCTGTCCGGGCGCCCCGGGACGCCGTGAGCGCGCGCCATCCGACGGCGGAGATCTCCCTGGAGGCCTCGCTCGGAGACGGCGTGGAGGTCGGTCCCTTCGCCGTCGTGGGGACGGGGGTGCGGGTGGGGGCGGGGTGCTCCATCGGAGCGCACGCCGTCCTCCAGGGGCCCGCCGAGATAGGGGCCCGGTGCCGCATCGGGGCCTTCGCCTCCATAGGATCGGATCCCCAGGATCTCAAGCACCGCGGCGAGCCCACCCGCCTGGTGGTCGGCGAGGAGAACACCTTCCGGGAGTTCGTCACCGTGAACCGGGGCACGGCGGGAGGAGGCGGGGTGACCACCATCGGATCCCGCAACTTCTTCATGGCCTACGCGCACGTGGCGCACGACTGCAGGGTGGGCGACGACACCATCTTCGCCAACGCCGCCACGCTGGCCGGCCACGTCACCGTGGAGGACGGCGCGACGGTGGGAGCGTACTCGGGCGTGCACCAGTTCTGCCGCGTGGGCCGCCATGCCTTCATCGGCGGCTACACCGTGGTGACCCAGGACGCCCTTCCCTTCGTCAAGACCGTCGGCAACCGCGCCGGGAGCTTCGGGATCAACACCATCGGCCTGGAGCGAAAAGGCTTCGCTCCCGAGGCCATCGAGGCGCTCAAGAGGGCCTACCGCCTGCTGCGCGGATCCAAGCTGAACATCGGTCAGGCGGTCGAGCGGATCGAGGCGGAGTTGGGAGCCTTCGAGGAGTGCCGCTACCTGGCGGCGTTCATCCGGTCCTCGCAGCGCGGCGTGGTGAAGTGAGCGCCTCCCCGCTGCGCGTGGGCGTGGCCGGGGTCGGGCATCTCGGCCAACATCACGCCCGCATCTACGCGGAGCTTCCGGGATGCCGCCTGGTGGGCGTGGCGGACGTCAACCTGGATCGCGCCCGAGAGGTGGCCGCGCGGCATGGCACGGAGGCCGTCCCGGACCCGTCCCTGCTGGCCGGGCGCGTGGACGCGGTCTCCGTGGCCGTCCCCACCGCCGCGCATCTCGAGGTGGCCCGGATGTTCGTCTCCACGGGAGCCGCCGTCCTGGTGGAGAAGCCGATCGCCGCCTCCCTGCAGGAGGCCGACGAGCTGGTGGAGGCGGCCCGGCGGGCGGGCGTCCTGCTGGCCGTGGGACACACCGAGAGGTTCAACCCGGCGGTGGAGGCGCTGCGGTCGCGCGCCGCCTCGCCCCGGTTCATCGAATCGCACCGTCTCGGCTCCTTCGCGCCCCGCAGCCTGGACATCGACGTGGTGCTCGACCTGATGATCCACGACATCGACATCGCGCTCGATCTGGACGGCGGGGAGGTGGCCTCGGTGGTGGCGGTGGGAGTCAACGCGCTCACCCCCCGCGTGGACATTGCCAACGCCCGGGTGGAGTTCGCCTCGGGGTGCGTGGCCAACCTCACCGCCAGCCGCGTCAGCGCGTCGCGCACCCGGAAGATCAGGATCTTCCAGCCGGAGAGCTATCTGTCGTGCGACTGCGCCGAGCGGTCCCTGGAGCACTACCGCCTGGACCGATCCGGCGGCGAGGGGCTGCCCCGCATCGTGCGGGAGAAGGTGGCCGTCCCCGCCGTCGAGCCGCTGCGCCGGGAGCTGGAGTGCTTCGTCCAGGCGGCGCGCGGCGCCGGCCGATTCCCGGTTCCCGGCAGGTCGGGGCGGGCCGCGCTGGAGGTCGCGCTCCGGGTGATCGCCAGCATCGAGGCCCACGGCTCCTCGGGTAGGCGATGAGCGAGGCCCTGGATCGCTTCCTGGGGGAGAGGGTGGAGCGAGGGGAGATCCCGGGGGCCGCCTACGCCGTGGCCGGCGACGCGGGGATCCTGGACGAGGGATCGGCCGGCCTCGCGGTCGCCGTGCCGGAGCGCGTCGCGGCCTCGCCGGACACGATCTACGACCTGGCCAGCCTGACCAAGCCGCTGGCGACCTCGTTTCTCTACCTTCTCCTTCGCGAGGAGCTGAGCCTGCCGCCCGGCATGCCGGTCCGCAGGCTCATCCCCGAGCTGGACCGCATGGACAAGCGAGGCATCCTGTTGGAACACTTGCTCACGCACACGTCGGGCCTGCCGGACTGGATCCCGTTCTACCTGCGCGGCTCGACGCTCGACGAGTACCTGTCCCAGCTCACCGACCGGCCCCTGGAGGCCCCCCCCGGAGGCCGGGTGATCTACTCCTGCGCCGGCTACATCACGCTGGCGGCGGTGCTCCAGCGCGCCGCCACCGAGGGCCTGCAACTGCTGGCCGATCGGTTCATCATCCGGCCCCTCGGCCTGCGCGACACCGGGTTCCTGCCGCCCGGGGAGAAGCTCGGCCGGGTGGCGGCGACCGAGGATTCGTGCGAGTATGAGCGGACGATGGCAGGCAAGCCGGCCGAAGGTTACGGCGGGTTCCGGAAGGGCGTGATCCGGGGGGAGGTCCACGACCAGAACGCGTGGGTTCTCGGTGGCGTGTCGGGCAACGCGGGGCTCTTCTCCACGGCCAGGGAGACGGCGCTCCTGGCCCTGGAGTACCTGGGAGCCGGACGCGGGCTCCTGGACGGCCAGGCGCTCGATCTGGCGCGGACCGACAGGACCCCTGGCAGGGAGGAGGCCCGGTCGTTCGCCTTCCGGCTCAACCTCCGCGGGGAGACCGCCGGCGGCCCGGATCTCTCCCCCCGGGCGTTCGGCCACAACGGCTTCACCGGCACGTCGGTCTGGATCGACCCCGTGCCGCGCCGCGTGCATGTCCTGCTGACCAACCGCGTTCACCCCGCCGTGTCGGACAAGGTGGACATGCTGGCGCTGCGACGCCGGTTTCATTCGATCGCCAGCGCCCTCTAGCCAGCGGCCTTTCCTCCCGGCGCCAGAGAGTCCGATGTCCGAGCGAACGCCGTTGACCTCCCGAGAGGCTGTGCTGTCCAGCCTCCTGCTGCACGCGCTGGTGCTGATCCTGCTCCTGCTCTTCCCGGGAGCCTTCAGCGCTCCGGCGGGCCTGCCGCGCCGCGCCGCGACCCCCGGAGAGGTCCCCATCCCCCTGGAGTTCCGGCGCCAGCCCGAGGAGCGCCCCGGGCCTCTCCTGGGAGACGGTGGAGATCGCCTCCAGTCGGATCCTCGTCCCCCCGACGCGCCCCCGCCCGAGAACTCCGAGCCCTACGCGCGGGGCAACAACCCCAACCGGTTCGTGGCGCCGCCCACGCAGGCGCCGGCCTCTCCCCTGGAGGGTCCGGGC
>DATEEA010000146.1:0-10058 GCA_035281445.1 Candidatus Polarisedimenticolia bacterium | reverse complement strand
GGAGGCCCGCGGCCGCGGACGGTCCTCGGGCCAGAGCGGAGGCCAGGGACTCCAGGCGGCGCAGCGCGTCACGGTGCTGCGCCGCCAGCGCCCGGCCGTCGCGGTCGGTCAGGACCGAGGCGATGAGAAGCAGCGTCTGGCGGGCGTGGTCGAAGGCCAGGACCGTGTCGTAGAAGCCGAACCAGGCATCGGGAGTTCCCCCGCGGCCGCCCGCCGCCGGCTCTCCCGCCGAAGGCTCGAACCGCCGGGCCGTTTCCCAGGAGATGTATCCGACCGCGCCGCCCGTGAACCGGGGGAGGCCGGGAGCCGGCGCCGGGCGGAGGCCCCGAAGGTGCTCCCTCAGCGCCTCCAGCAGCTCTCCTTCGCGGCGGCGGCGCGCGCCGCCCCGTTGCTCGGTCAGCACGGGGCCTCTCGAGGAGAGGACGAGATAAGGATCGCGGCCGGCGAACGAGTACCGGGCGATTCTCTCGCCTCCCTCGATCGACTCCAGCAGGAAGGATCGGCGCGATCGTCCGGCGGCCGCCATCCACGCCGTCACCGGGGTCAGGCAGTCCGCCAGGAGCTCCAGGCAGACCGGAACGACGTTCCCCTGCCGGGCCAGGGCCCGGAATCCGGCGAAGGAGGCGGACGGCACGTCACTTCTCCGGCACGGTGAACACCACGAAGATCGGCTCTTCCAGGCCGCGTCCTTCGACGTGCAGCTCGAAGGTCCTTCCCAGCAGCTCCCCCTCCGGCCGGGGGAAGTAGATGTTGTTCAGCATGTACTGGAACTGGTGCAGCTCCAGATTGTCGTGGATCACCCCGGTGCCCGCTCCGGGAAAGAAGTTGGCCGGGATCCTCTGGTAGATGTCCAGCTTGGTCGCCAGGTGGTCCAGATCCATGAGCTGGGCGTCGTAGGACATCTTCCCCTGCCGCCGCACCTCCTCCACGCCGGCCAGGCCGTACCGGGCCCCGGACACCGGCTCCACCAGGGTGAACGACTCGCGGTGGAGCTGCAGCGGCTTGGTGGTCTTGTTCACCAGCACCACCGTCAGCGGGATGAACGGATCCTGGTCGTGGAACCGGGTGGCGTTGACCCCCACGGTCATGAGGTAGAGCCTGCCCTCCTCCTTGAAGACGAACGTGCTGAGCTTCTCGCTGGCGGTGCTCGAGGCGTAGGGGATCCCCGGGTCGGGGATCTCCGACCGGTGCCTGCAGCCGGCCGACCCGGCGGCGGCGGCCGCGAGCAGGCCGGCCGCCAGGATCGGCCTCAGACCGGAATGGAAGGGAACGGATCGCATGGGAGCCTCCAGGGGATGCCGGGTGGCGGTGCCGTGGGTCGATCTTACGACAAAGGGATGACGGCGCCGCGTCAGCGGGAGCGGCGCCAGCGGAAGGCCCGGCCGGCCGTGCCGGTTCGAGAGAGGGCGCGCATGGCGGATCGACTCTAACCGAGGTGCGTGAGCGTGTCAAACCGGGGCCGGCGCGGAGCTGCCGGCGATCTCGGCCAAGGCGCCGGCCAGGGAGTCGATCTCCTGTCCGGTGGTGAACGGCCCGGGGCTGATCCGCACCGTCCCTTCCGGAAAAGTCCCCAGGAAGCGGTGCGCGCCGGGCGCGCAGTGCAGACCGGCCCTCACGCCGATGGAGAACGAGGCATCCAGGATCGCCCCCACCTCCGAGGCGGCGAGCCCGCGCAGGTTGAACGACACGATGCCGGTCCGGGACGCGCCCGGGGCCGGCCGCCGTCCGTAGAGCACCGCGCGGCCGTCCGCCGCCAATCGGTCCCAGAACCGCGCGGCCATCGCCAGCTCGTGCTCGCGCAGAGCGGCGATCCCGCGCCCGGCCAGCCACCGCAAGGCCTCTCCGAGCCCCGCGATGCCGACGGTGTTGGGAGTCCCCGCCTCCAGGCAGTGAGGGAACCCCTCCGGCTGGACCGGGCTGGCGGAGTCGCCGCCGGTCCCCCCCTCGCGCCAGGGGCGGATCCGCGCCCGCCCTCCCACCCAGAGCCCTCCCGTGCCCACCGGCCCGAGCAGCCCTTTGTGGCCGGTGAACGCCAGCAGATCCACGCAGTCCGCCTCCACGTCGATGGGAACCACCCCCGCTCCCTGCGCCGCGTCCACCAGCAGGAGCCGGTCCTTGAGCCTCACGGCGCGCCCGATGTCGCCGATGGGCTGGGCCACTCCCAGGACGTTGCTGACCTGGCCCACCGCCACCAGCCGGGTGGCGTCCACCATGGCCCGCGTCACGTCATCCGGATCGATCAGCCCGCCCGGGCCGGGCGCCACGCGCGTGACCCGGATCCACCCGTCGCGCTCCATCCGGGCCAGCGGACGGGCCACCGAGTTGTGCTCGAGCTGGGTGGTGACCACGTGGTCCCCCTGTTGCAGCACCCCCTTGAAGGCCATGTTCAGCGCGTCGGTCGCGTTGAGAGCGAGGATGATGCGGGAAGGATCGCCGGCGCCGAACAGCGAGGCCAGCGCCCCGCGCACCGCGGCGATCTCCCGCTCGGCTTCCACAGCCATGCTGTGCCCGGCGCGTCCCGGGTTGGCCCCCACCTCGCGGGCGAAGCGATCCATCCGCGCGTAGACGCTCTCGGGCTTGGGGTGGGAGGTGGCGGCGTTGTCGAGGTAGATCATGGAGTCTTCAGGCTCCCACGTAGCGGGCGTAGACCCCTCGCGCGGCCGAGGGATCCTTGGTGCCGGTGACGATGGCCCTGCCGTCGGGGAAGACCGAGACCTGAAGCCCGTCGGCCTGGAACCTCACCAGGAAGCGGGAGTCCTGCACGCCCGCCGCGACCCCCGGCACGCCGCGCAGCCGCGCCGCCAGGCCGGCCAGATCGAGCGCGCCGCCGTGCTCGGGCATCACCTGCACGGCGTTGCGGCCGCAGAGCACCGCGGAGCGGGTGCCGCGGCCCGACAGGTACGGGAACTCCATGCCGTCGCAGGTCTCGCACCGCCGGCGGCCGCCGCTGCGCGGGACCTCCAGCCGGGTCACCACCCCCGTCCAGGCGTCCAGGCTCACCAGCTCCCGGCTCATCGCCTCCACGTTGCCCGACAGGTACTTGATCGCCTCCACCGACTGCAGCCCGGCGATGATCGACACCACCGGGCCGAGGATCCCGGCCGTGTCGCAGGTCGGAACGCTGCCCGGAGGCGGGGCCGACTCCATCACGCAGCGAAGGCAGGCGGTGTCGCCGGGCAGGACGTTCATGGTCAGACCGTAGCCTCCCAGGCACGCCGCGTAGATCCAGGGCACGCCGTGGCGCACCGACACCTCGTTGATCAGGAACCGTGTCTCGAAGTTGTCGGTGCCGTCCACGATGAGCGACGCCCCGCGCACCAGGTCCACCACCGTCTCGGGGCCGACGTCGGAGACGACCCCCTCCACTCTCACCGAGGCGTTGGCCCGGGACAGCTTCTCGGCGGCGGCCAGGGCCTTGGGCTTCATGGAGCGCACGTCGTCTTCGTCGAAGAGGAACTGGCGCTGCAGGTTGCTGGTCTCGACGAAGTCACGATCCACGATGCGGACGCTCCCCACCCCGGCGCGCACGAGGCAGGAGGCGGAGACCGAGCCGAGGGCGCCGCAGCCCACCACCACCGCGGTGGACGAGGAGAGTCTTTCCTGTCCTTGCTCGCCGATGGGTGGGAAGAGGATCTGGCGCGAGTAGCGCTCCAGGCGGTCCGATGGCGGCATGGGGCCGATTATATCACCCGCCCTGCCGGCCCCCGAGCGCCTGGCGGGCCGCCTCGCGCATCGCTTCCAGAGGCGCCGAGCGGCCGGTGAACAGCACGTGCTGCTCGGCCGCCTGGCGAAGCAGCATCTCCAGCCCGCCCAGCGTGGGGATGCCGCGGGCCTTCGCCTCCCGCAGCAGCCCGGTGGCCTCGGGACGGTAGATGACGTCGTACACGAGCCTCCCCTTCACCGCCCGCCGCGGCACGGGCAGGGCCGGGCCGCGCCCCTCCCGCGCCCCGTTCATCCCCACCGGCGTGCAGTTCACCAGCACGTCGTAGGACGACCCGGCCAGCCTGGAGAGCGGGACGAACCGCCCCGCGACCGCCCGGGCGATGGCCCTGCCCGGCCGCTCCGAGCGGCTGGACACGATCACCGATCCGGCGCGCGGCGCCGCGGCGTGGGCGACGGCACGCGCCGCCCCTCCCGAGCCGACGATGGCCACCGTCATCTCCTCCAGACGGAGCCCTCTCTCCTCCAGCGCTTCCAGAAGCGGCGCCAGGGCGCCCGAAGCGTCGGTGTTGAATCCCACCAGCCGCCGTCCGTCGCACAGCACCGTGTTGACCGCGCCCACCCGGCGCGCCAGCGGCTCGGCCAGGTCCACTTTCCGGTAGGCGGCGATCTTGTACGGCGCGGTCACGGACAGCCCTCGGACTTTCAGCGCCCGCGCCACGCGCGCCACGTCCCGCAGCCCCGAAGGGGGCGTCTCGAACGGCAGGTACCGGAAGTTGAGGCCGTCGGCGGCATAGGCGGCGTTGTGGATGACCGGCGACAGCGTGTGGCCGAGCGGGCAGCCGACGATCCCCGCGTAGCGCGTCTCGTCGTCGATGTCCTCGATGCGGTAGACGCCGATCAGATCGGTGAGGGTCACCTGCCCCGGCGCCGTCTCGCGGCCCGGACCGGCCGCGGCGTAGGTGGCCCAGGAGCCCCACTCCAGCGCCAGCACCCGGCTGGCCGCGCCCGCCGCTCCCATGCAGAACGCGATGAGCGGGGGGCCCTTGCCCCGGGCCCGCTCCAGCAGGTCGCGCGCCTCGAGGATGTGGGAGGGGCGGCGGGCGGTGCCCACGATCTTGATGGCCTTCACGCCGGGCACCCGCGCCATGGCGCGGTACAGCCTCATCGGATCGCGCGGCATCCCGGAACGGTCGTGATGGGAGAGGATCACCCCCAGGGACGAGAGCGCCGCCGCCTCGCGGGCCAGCGAGGAGGCTCCGCTGCCGTGCTCGACGTCCACGTAGCTGGCGCCCGCCTTCACCGCCGCCCACAGCAGATCCCTGCGGCGCGACTCCGATCCGCGGAACCCCCCTCCGTCGGAGGCGCGCCGGCAGGAGGCGATGATCGGGCGAGGGGCCCCGCCGAACAGCGCCGAGAGCATGGGAGGATCGGGACGGTCCAGCCCGTCGAGGCGGACCTCCAGCGCGTCGGCCTTCTGCGGGGCGGAGAGGATCGCCCGCCTCAGGACGGCGGGATCGCGCTCCTTGAGCGACAGGACGATCAGACAGGACTCCCGGAGGCGGCGCGGCGCGGACCGCGCGCGCGGCGGCCGCCAACATAGCACGCCGGCCGCGTTTGACGCCCCCCGGAGGCGGCGATACGATCCCGGCGTCGGATCGCCCGCCCACTTTCCCAGGAGGACGACGGTGACCACCGCCATGCCTTTCAGGCTGACGCGCTGCGCCACCTCCGGCGGCTGAGCGGCCAAGCTGAGTCCGGTGGACTTGGGTCGGCTGCTCGGGACGCTCCAGGAGACGGACAACCCGGACCTCCTCGTCGGATTCGGCACCTCCGACGACGCGGGGGTGTACAGGGTGGGGGAGGAGCTCGCCCTGGTGCAGACGGTCGATCTCATCACGCCGGTGTGCGACGACCCCTACCTGTTCGGTCAGGTGGCGGCGGCCAACGCGTTGTCGGACGTGTACGCCATGGGAGGGCGCCCTCTGACCGCCCTGAACATCTGCTGCTTCCCGGCCACCGGCGTCCCGGAAGGGATCTACGAGGAGATCCTGCGCGGTGGGAGGGACAAGGCCCGCGAGGCCGAGGCCACGGTGGTGGGAGGGCACACGGTGCGGGACCCCGAGCTGAAGTACGGGATGGCGGTGACCGGGACCATCCACCCCTCGGCCATTCTGCGCAACAGCTCGGCACGGCCGGGGGACCTGCTGGCGCTGACCAAGCCGATCGGCACCGGCATCCTGGTGGGAGCGGCCCGCAAGGACCTGGTGGAGCCCCGGCGGCTCGAGATCGTCCTGCGCTTCATGGCCAGGCTCAACCGCTCCGCGGCCGAGCTGGCTCTGCGCCACGGCGCGCACGCGGCCACCGACATCACCGGGTTCGGCCTGGCCGGGCACGCCCTGGAGATGGCCCGCGGCAGCGGCGCTGCCCTGCGGCTGAGCCATGCCGCGATCCCCTTTCACCAGGAGGCGCTCACCTTGATGGCGCGCGGCGAAGGGGCGCCCGCGGCGATGATCGCCTCCAACCAGGCCCTGGCCGGCCGCGACGTCCGCTTCGACGCCGGGCTGGACGAGGCCTCGCGCCGGCTGCACTTCGATCCGCAGACCTCCGGCGGCCTGCTGGTCTCGCTCCCCGCGCGGGAGGCCGAGGCCTACGTGGCGGAGGCGAGGCGGGCCGGCGACGAGGCGGCGGCCGTGGTGGGAGAGGTGCTCGGTCCGCGCGACCCGCTCCTGGAGGTGACCGCGTGATCGCCCTGCCCGGCCTGCGGAGGAACCCCACCCGCGCCGTGCGCATCGGCGGCATCACCATCGGCTCGGGTCATCCCATCGCCGTCCAGTCGATGACCGCCACCAAGACGCAGGACGTGGAGGCGACCGTCGCCCAGGTGCTCGACCTGGAGCGGGCCGGCGCCGACGTGGTGCGGATCGCCGTGGACAGCGCGCGCGACGCCGAGGCCCTGGCCCGCATCCGGGAGCGGACCCGGGCCAACCTCTCGGTGGACCTCCAGGAGAACTACCGTCTCGCCGCGCTGGTGGCCCCGCACGTGGACAAGATCCGCTACAACCCGGGGCACCTCTACCATCACGAGAAGGACAAGCCGGTGCGCGACAAGGTCGCCTTCCTGGCCGAGGCCGCCGCGCGCCACGGCTGCGCCCTGCGCATCGGCGTGAACTGCGGCTCGATCGATCCGGAGAAGGAGGCCGCCGAAGGGCAGGACTCCCCGGCGCCGATGATCGCCTCGGCGCTGGAGCACTGCGCGATCCTGGACGGCCTGGGATTCGATCAGTACGTGGTCTCGCTGAAGGACTCCGATCCGGCCAAGGTCATCGAGGCCAACCGGCGCTTCGCGGCGCGCCGGCCCGACGTGCCCCTCCACCTCGGGGTGACCGAGGCCGGGCTCCCGCCCGACGGCGTCCTCAAGACGCGCATCGCCTTCGAGCAGCTCCTGGCCGGCGGGATCGGCGACACGGTGAGGGTCTCCCTCACCGTGCCCAACTCCGAGAAGGGCCTGGAGATCGCCGCGGCCAGGGCCATCCTCGAAGACGTCGCGGGCGGGCGGTTCCGGTCGGTCCCCCGCTTTGGCAACGACCGGCTCAACATCATCTCCTGCCCTTCCTGCTCGCGCGTGGAGAACGAGGCCTTCGTGGACCTGGCCCGCAAGGTGAAGGAGATGACCGCCTATGCCGAGGGCCACGCCATCACCATCGCGGTGATGGGATGCCGCGTGAACGGGCCCGGCGAGACCGACGACGCCGACCTGGGGCTGTGGTGCGCCCCCCGCCACGTCAACCTGAAGCGGGGGGAGGAGACGCTGGGAGCGTTCTCCTACGATGAGATCCTGGATCGGCTGCGGGAGGAGCTGGATCGGCTGATCGCCGCCCGGCGGGAGGCGGCCTCCCCTCAGCGGGACGGGACCGCGGGCTCCACCTCGCGACCGCAGTAGCGGCAGACTCTCGCCGCCTTCTTGATCGGCTCGGCGCACCAGGGACAGGCCCGGGTGTCCCCCACCGGTCCCGCCGAGGAGGCCCCCTGGGCCCCCGGCGCTCCCGCCCGCGCCTGCAGCGTCTCGATGAGCTCCTTGATGCGCCGCGCGTCGGCCTTGGTGTGCCCGTGGCTCTCCAAGGGGTCCGACCCGCCGGTCGACTCGATCCGGATGTCCGACCAGAGGATCCCGGTGGTGATGTTGACGGTGGCCACGTTGCGGATCCCCACGCTCTCCTCGTTGACCCGCAACCAGTCCCGCTTGCGCCGCATGACCGCGTGCTCGGTGACCACGATGCGGGTGGGGAAGATCAGGTTCCCTTCCGTCAGCCGGCTTGCCACGAAGATCTCTGGCTCCATCCTTCTCCTCCATCCCGCGACACGGGCCCTTCCTCAGAGCAGCGTGATCGGATCGATGTCGATCGCCAGGTCGCGCGCCGAGCCCAGGCCCCGCGCCGCCAGCGCCGCCGCCGCTTCGTTCATGGCATCGGACAGCGCGCGCCGGCTGGCGCACTTCACCAGAACCTGATAACGGTAGCGCCCCTTCAACCTGGCGATCGGCGCCACGGCGGGGCCGAGCACGGTCAGGCGCCCGCCTCCCGCGGCGCGCGCGGCCTCCCCCACCAGCCGGGCCCGGCGGACCCCCTCGTCGGGGCTTCCGGCCTGCACCAGCATGCTGGCCAGCGCGGTGAACGGAGGGTACTTCATGATCCTGCGGTAGCGGCTCTCTTTTTCGAAGAAGAGGGTGTAGTCCTGGGCGGCGGCCGCCTGGATGGCGTAGTGATCCTGGTGGTAGGCCTGCACGATCACCTCCCCCGGCTCTTCCCCCCTCCCGGAGCGCCCGGCCACCTGCGTCAGGAGCTGGAACGTGCGCTCCGCGGCCCGGAAGTCCGGGAATCCCAGGCTGACGTCGGCCGCGATCACGCCCACCAGCGTGACCCCCGGGAAATCATGCCCCTTGGCCACCATCTGGGTGCCCACCAGGAGGTCGAACTCCCCCCTCTCGAACGCCGAGAGGATCTCCGCCGGCGCCCGCCGCCCCCGCGCGGTGTCGCGGTCCAGACGGGCCAGGCGGACCTGGGGGAAGAGATCCCTCACCGACTCCTCCAGCCGCTCGGTCCCCGAGCCGACCAGGGCGAGCGATTCCGATCCGCAACTGGAGCAGGCCTTCGGCATCCCGCGCTGGTAGCCGCAGTAGTGGCACCGCAGACGCGACGCGGAGCGGTGCCAGGTCAGCGCCACGCTGCACCGCAGGCAGGTCTCCTGCCCGCCGCAGGACCGGCACAGGACCGACGGCGCGTAGCCTCGCCGGTTCAGCAGGATGATGGCCTGCTCGCGCCGGGCGAGCCTCTCCGCCAGCGCCTCGCGCAGGGGGCCGGACAGGAGATCCTCGCGGCCGCGGCGCGCGAACTCCTGCCTCATGTCCACGATCCGGACCCGGGCGAGAGGCCGCGACTGGATGCGTGAAGGGAGCCGCAGCAGCTCCAGCCGTCCCGACAGCGCCGCGTGGTACGACTCGATGGATGGGGTGGCCGAGCCGGCCACCACCACCGCGCCGGAGAACCTGCCCCTGGCCAGCGCCAGATCGCGGCCGTTGTAGCGGGGGTCCTCCCCCTGCTTGTACGAGCCTTCCTGCTCCTCGTCCACCACGATGAGCCCCACCCCGGCGAGAGGGGCCAGCACCGCGGAGCGCGCCCCCAGCACCACCCGGGCCTCGCCCCGCAGGGCGCGGCGCCACTCGTCGAACCGCTCGCCCGGGGAGAGGCTGGAGTGCAGGATGGCCAGGCTCGGCCCCAGCCGCGCCCGGAGCTGGCGGGCCAGCAGCGGTGTCAGGGTGATCTCCGGGACCAGGTAGAGCGCGCTGCGCCCGCCGGCGAGGCAGGCCTCGATCGCCGCCAGGTACACCTCCGTCTTGCCGCTGCCCGTCACGCCCATCAGGAGGAAGCCCTGTCCCGACCCCCCGGCCATCGCGGCGCGGATGCGGGCCAGCGCGGACGCCTGATCTCCCGTGGGCTCCTTGGGGCGCTCCTGCCCGGCCAGCGGAGCCAGCACCAACGGGGCTCGCCGCCGCTCGCGGCGGGACAAGCGGATCAGGCCCTTGCCCGCCAGCGCCTTCACCGCCTGGCCGGCGGGGCCGATGCGATCGATCACCTCGTCCAGGGGTACGCCCTCGCGGCCGGCCGCCGCGAGGAGCTCCAGGATGGCCCGCTGCCGCGGGGCGCGCGCGCACCGGCCGAGCGCCTCGTCCAGGGACCCGCCCGCCAGGTGCACGAGCGTGGCCTGGCGCCCGCCGACCTTGGGCGCGGGAAGGCGGGACTCGACGGCGACGAGCCCTTCCGCTTCCAGCCGCGCCAGCGCCGGCCGCGGCACTCCCAGGCGGCGCAGGAGCGCTTCGGCCGATCCCGCCAGCGCGGACA
>DATEEA010000145.1:0-7075 GCA_035281445.1 Candidatus Polarisedimenticolia bacterium | reverse complement strand
CGCGGCCGCGGGGAGGTCCATTCCGGCGAACACGAAGCAGTGAGCGCAGGACGCCTCTGTCCGGGGGGCCCGGTGCTGATGGAGGACCGGGGCCAAGGCGAGCAGAACCGCCACGACCAGGCAGCAGGTGACCCACGCTCGGGGTGATGTCCTCGCGAAGGCTCTCAGGGTCGTCATACACGGCTCCTGCGAAGGGGTGCGTCGAACTCATATCACGGCGCGCCTGCCGCCCGCAACCGGAAACGGCGCCGCCCGTCGCGTGGCGCGATGGTGGGCGACCCGCCTATAATCGACCGCCTCGGCAGCCAGGCCAGGAGACCCCATGCCCCCCGGCGATCGCCCCATCACGTCCCTCGAGCTGATCGGCGACACCCCGCTGGTCCATCTGCGCTGCTTCGACCAGTCCAGCGGATGCCGCATCCTGGGCAAGTGCGAGTTCCTGGCGCCCGGCGGCTCGGTGAAGGACCGCGCGGCGCTGTTCATGGTCGAGGATGCGGAGCGTTCGGGACGCCTGAAGGCCAGCGGGGTGGTGGTGGAGGGGACCGCCGGCAACACCGGGATCTCCGTGGCCATGGTGGCCGCGGCCAAGGGGTACCGCTGCCTTCTGGTGATCCCCGAGACCATGGCCCGGGAGAAGGTGGAGCTGGCCCGCGCGCTGGGCGCCGAGGTGGTGCTCGCGCGCAAGGCGCCCTGGGGGGACCCCGAGCATTACCACCAGGTGGCCCAGCGGCTCGTGGCCCAGACCCCGGGCGCCGTGTTCATGGACCAGTTCAACAACCCGGCCAACACCCGCGCGCACTACGAGACCACCGGCCCCGAGATCTGGAGGCAGACCGGCGGAAGGGTGGACGCCCTGGTCACCGGCATGGGGACATCCGGCACGCTCATCGGAGCGGGGCGCTACCTCAAGGAGCGCAACCCGGCCGTGCGGATCCTCGCCGCCGACCCGATGGGATCGCTCTACTACAACGTCGTCACCAGCGGGGAAGCCAGAGCGGAAGGATCGTCGATCCTGGAGGGGGTGGGGATCGGGCGGCTGCCCGGGATCTTCGACCAGGAGCCGCTCGACGGCATCCTGCGCGTCACCGACGCCGAGGCGCTGGAGGCCATGTGGCGCATCATCCGCCAGGAAGGGCTCTTCGTCGGCGGCTCCTCGGGGCTCTCCGTCGCCGGGGCGTTGAAGGCCGCCCAGGGGATGAAGCCCGGGAGCACTCTGGTGACCGTCCTTTGCGACACCGGCAGGAACTCGATGTCGAAGGTCTTCAACGAGGAGTGGCGAAAGGCCCAGGGACTGGCCGGCGCGTGAAGACGGGCCTCACGCGCCGGCCCAGACGGCACTACTGTCCGGCCGGAGCCGGCGCGGTCCTGGAGTCGATGTCGAGCGTCAGCATGAAGCCGTTGGTCCCCTTGTACTCGTAGGCCTTCGGCCCCACGCGGTACGCCACCACCTCGTTCGGCATCATGACGAAGCCGTCGTTGCGCGGCGCGCCCCAGTACTGGAGGTTCTTCATCACCACCGGCTCGCCCTTCACCATGGCCGTGGCGGGAGCGGCCAGCTTCACCTCGGCCGTCTTGCCGCCGTCGATGGTGGCGTGCGCGTCGGTCCTGGTCGCCGTCCAGGCGATGTCCCCTTCCGCTGTGGTGAGGGAGTTCCAGGTCACCGGGAACAGATGCCCCACGATGGTCTGGATCGCCTTGCGCTGATCGGGGGTGGTCGCCTTGTCGAAGGTCAGCACCGCCCAGTCCATCTTCCCCTCGGAAAAATCGCCGCCCAGGTCGCCCGAAGTCCAGAACTTGGCGCCGTCGAGCTTCACGTCGCCGAAGTGCCCCTTGTTGACCTTGTAGGCGTTGTTGAACCGGCAGAAGTGGTGGGCTCCACCGTGCCCTTCATGGCCCGCGGCCGCGTGGCCATGCGGCTTCGAGTTGAAGTAGCACTGGCAGAACATGGGGCACGAGCAGGCCTCGATCACGGTGGCGTTCATGTGCCACTCGGGCGCCGCCGCCGGCTTGTCGGCGGCGGCGAAGCCGGCCGCGACGGCCGCGAGCACGGCGGCTGACGTCACGAGCATTCTCTTCATCGCTTCCTCCTTGATTCTGGGAACCGGATCACATCCTTCCGCGACGGACCATAAGAACACCGTCCCGGACGGCCTGTCAATCCAGGCTGCCGCCTCGGATGCTTGACGCGGAAGAGCGTTCGGCGTATATGCCGGTCTCCGCGCCCGACGCAGGACCCAAGGCGGCCCGCACCGCCCCCCGATTCCGGGGGGGACCCGGGAGGCGGGCGCGGGCCGCCTCCACTCGAGCCCAGCATGTTGACACCGCCCCGAGGGCTCCCTAGCATCGCGGGATGCTCGCCTACGTCGCGCGGAGAGCGGGCGTCTCCGCGCTGATGCTGCTGGGCGTCGCCACGCTCACCTTTCTGCTGGTGCACGCCGCGCCCGGCGATCCGGCCGACCTCTACACCGCCCGGGAGATGGACCCGGCCGCGCGCGCCGCCGTCCTGGCGTCGTTCGGGCTGGACCGCCCGCTCCCCGAGCAGTACCTGCGCTGGCTGGCCGGACTGGCGCGCGGCGACCTGGGGTGGTCGTTCACCCACCGGCGCCCGGTCATCGAGGTGCTGGGCGAGCGGCTCGCGGCCACCATGCTCCTGGCGCTCCCGGCCTTCGCGATCACCATGGCGCTGGGGGCGGCCCTGGGCCTGGTCTCGGCGTGGAGGCCCGGATCCGCCGTGGACGCCGCCGCGTCGGCCGCCTCGCTGCTCCTCTCTTCCGTCCCTCTGTTCTGGCTCGGCTCGATGCTGATCCTGGCCTTCAGCGTCCGGCTGGGTTGGTTCCCCTCGTCGGGAATGCGCGAGCTGATCGCCCCGCCCGGCACCCTTCTCGGGACGATCGGCGACCGGTTGAGCCATCTCGCCCTGCCGGCCGCCTGCCTGGCCCTGGGCTCGGCCGCGGCCACGGCGCGGTTCGTCCGCGCCGGTCTGCTGGAGTCGCTGGCCAGCCCCTACGCCGCCGCGGCGCGGGCCAGGGGGGCGGGGGAGCGTCAGGTCCTGCTGCGCCACGGCCTTCGCAACGCGCTGCTGCCGCTGGTGACGCTGGCCGGGCTCTCGGTCCCCTTCCTGCTGGGAGGATCGGTGCTGGTGGAGACGGTCTTCTCATGGCCGGGGATGGGAGGGCTGTCGGTGGAGGCGATCTTCGCGCGCGACTACCCGGTGGCCATGGCCGTGCAGCTAATGCTGGGAGCCCTGGTGGTGGCGGGGAACCTGGCCGCCGATCTGGGGTCGGCCCTGGCCGATCCCAGGCTGCGGGACGGATGGCGGCCGTGAGGATCGACCGGCTCACCTCTGGAGCCGCGCTGGTGGGGATGGCGGTGGGGCTGGCCGTGCTGGCCGACTTCGTCTCCCCCCAGGATCCGATCCGCCAGGAGCTGTCCTTCGCCCTCGACCCGCCGGGCGCCTACCACCCGCTGGGGACCGATCGGCTGGGGCGCGACGTGCTGGCCCGACTGGCGCACGGAGCACGGGTGACCCTGGTGGTGGCCGGGCTGGGGACGGCGCTGGCGGCCCTCCTGGGGGCGGCGGTCGGGCTGGCCGCGGCGGTGTCGGGGACGCGCACCGGCGGCGTTCTGATGCGAGGCGTGGACGCAGCGCTGGCTTTCCCCACCCTGGCCCTCCTGCTGGTCCTGGCCTCCCTGCACCGCTGCGACAGCGTGGCCTCGCTGGTGCTCCTGATCGGCGCCACCACCTGGATGCCGATCGCCAGGCTCGTGCGGGCCGAGGCGGTCTCGGCGGCCCGGCGCCGGTACGTGGAGGCCGCGGTGGGCCTGGGGGCGGGTCCGCTGCGCCGCGCCGTGCGGCACCTGCTCCCCAACGTGGCCTCCACGGCGATCGTGGCGGCCACGCTCCAGGTGGGGGACGCCATGCTCATCGAGTCGGGGCTCAGCTACCTGGGGCTGGGGGTCGCCGCGCCCACCCCCACGTGGGGCGACATGGTGCGGGCGGGAACCCAGGACCTGGGGGCGGCATGGTGGATCGCGCTGTTTCCCGGCCTGGCCCTGGCCGGCGCGGTGGTGGGGGTCAACCTGATGGGAGACGGGCTGCGCGACGCTCTGCAGCCTGGCCTCAGCGCGGTGCTTCCGGGGCCGGGACGGCGGCCGGCGCCGGGGTGGGGGGTGCAGGCGGCGGACCCGCGCTCCACTCCTTGAGGGTCCCCAGGAGCCCCAGGGGCCCGGCGGACACCCCGTGCAGCCGCCGGTTGACGGCGTAGACCCGGTCCTGCTCGAACAGGAAGGTGAAAGGGAGATCCCGGGCCAGGATCGCCTGCGCCCTGGCCCACAGGGGACGCGCCAGCTCCAGCGTCTGGGCGGCGGCCGCCCTGGACACCAGGCTGTCCAGCTCGGCATCGGCGTACCCAGCGTGGTTGAGCGGATCCTGCGCGGTGAAGCTCCCCAGGTCCACGCGCGAGGACGCGATGCGCGAGGCGACGAAGGCGTCGAAGTCCCCCTCGCGGTGCTTCGACTGGAAGGCGGCCCACTCCACGGCCCGCGGCGCCGCCGCCGCTCCCACCGCCGCAAGCTGCGACGCGATCCTCAGGGCCAGCGCCTCGCGCAGCGTGTTGCCGCGGTTGTACTCGAGGTCGAAGCGGAGGGCCGCGCCGTCCTTCTCCACGACACCGTCCCGGTCGGCGTCGCGCCATCCCGCCTCGGCCAGCAGCCGCCGGGCCCCGGCCGGGTCGTAGGGAGGGGCGGCCACCGAAGGGTCGGCCGCCCAGGAGGAGGAGACCACCGGGCCGGCCGACGGCCGCCCCATCCCCCGGGCCAGCACCCTGAGCATCTCGGCGCGATCCAGGGCCATGGTCAGCGCGCGGCGCACCCGGGGGTCGGCGAAGGCGGGACGCCGGAGGTTCCAGCAGACATAGGTGTACATCCGCTGATCGAAGCGGATCAGCCGCAAGGAGGACTCCGCCTCGAGCCGGTCGATCGCCTCGGGAGGAACCCCCTCCAGGACGTCGCTCTCCCCCGACAGCGTCTGCCGGAGCCGCACCGCCGGGTCGGGCACGATCCGGAAGACGACCCGCTGCAGCCGTGGCAGGCCCGGCTCGTGGTACCCCTCGTAGCGCGCCAGCTCGACGGCCTCGCCCGGCTTCCACGAGGCCAGCCTGAAGGGCCCGTTGGTGACCAGGCGCCCGGAGAAGTCGGTGCGCCGCCACTGCTCCAGCGGCGGCGTCTCCAGGGCGTGCCGCGGGAGGATGTGCCCTTCGTTGAGGTCGAGCAAGGTGAACGGGCCGGGCCGGCGCAGCCTGAACACCACCGTGTAGGGCCCGGCCGCCTCGACCTCCTGGACGGCCTCTTTCCGGTCCGCGTCGGCCCATCCCAGCCGCGGATCCTTCTGGGTCAGCCATGTGAACCGCACGTCCTCGGCGGTGGTGGGCCTGCCGTCGCTCCACCGGACGTCCTGGCGCAGGTGGAACGTGACCGAGAGCCCGTCGGACGCGATCTCCCACGACCGGGCCAGGCGCGGCGCGAAGCGGGGGCCCTCCCCAGGACCCTGCGCGGGGAGCTCCTCCAGAAGGGTCAGGAAGAGCAGGTCCGCCAGGTCCAGGGCGAAGGTGGAGGCGGCCGTGTACGGGTTGAAGGAGTCCACGTCCCCCCCGACGGCGATGACCGCGGTCCCGGCCGGGACCGTCCCCGGGCCGGCCTCCCGGGAGACCGGGAGGACCGCCGGCACGAGGGCGGCGGCGAGCGCGAGCAGGGGGGTCGCGGGACGCATGAGCCTTATGGTACGCCTTGACGGGCCGGGATGTCGGGGTATAGTTCGGTCGGTGTCATGGCCGCGGGCGTCTTGCCTTGCCCGCCCCGGGGGGACGCGCATGACGGCACCACCCGAATCCGAGGGGAAGAGCTCCGCTGCGGCGGCCGGCACCGACCGCTTCGCCGCCTACCTGCGCCGCTGCCGGCACGCGCGGCGGCTCTCGCTCAGGCAGGTCGAGCGGCTGTCGGAGGCCTTCCCCGAGAGGATCTCCAACTCCTACCTGGCCTACTGCGAGACCGGACGGCTGCTCCCTTCCCTTGGAAAGCTGATCACCCTCTCCAAGGTGCTGGGGATCCCGCTCCAGAGCTTCACCGAGAGGCTGGAGCTCGACCGCGAGCTGGGCCCGGGGGAGGCGGTTCACGCCGCCGCCCCCTGGACGGAGCTGCGCGACGAAGGGATCCGCGAAGCGGAGGCGGGCCGGCTGCAGCACGCCTATACCTGCTTCGAGCGCGCCCTGGATCGCTGCGGCACCGGGCCGGCCGCCGCGGGTCCCCGGGCCGATCTCCGGATGGACATGGCCATCGTCCTCAAGAGGATGTCGCGCCACCACACCGCGCGCGAGCTGCTGGAGGAGGTCCTGTCGGAGGCCCCCTTCCGCCGGGATGGGGACCGGGCCGATCGCGCGTTGATCCTGCTGGCGGGCGTGCTGCGAGAGATGGGGCGGTTGCCGATCGCGGCGATGATCGCCAAGGAGGCCTGCCAGCGAGCCGCCGCATCGGGTGACGCGCTGCGCGAAGCGCACGCCAGCTCGGTCCTGGGGTGCGCCCTGTACGACCTGGGCCAGATCCAGGAAGCGGCCACTCTCTACGAATCCGCGGTGAAGGTGTATCGCCAGCAAGGGGACCCGGCCAAGCTGGTCTGCAACCTGGGCAACCTCGGCAACTGCCTGGTGCGGAGCGGGCGGTTCAACGAGGGGATGCGCCTGCTGGCCGAGGCCGAGGAGCTGGCGCGGCGCAACGGCTTCCTGCGGCAGACGGCGGACATCCTGGGGTACATGGGGGCGGCGCACATGGAGCACGCCGCGCCCGACCAGGCCGAGCACCGGTTCTTCCAGTCCAACAAGATCGCGCGGGCCCACGGGTTCAACGACGTCCTGTTCGGCAACGTCTGGCACCTCCGCCGCATCGCGCTGAAGCGCGCCCGCGACGCCGAGGCGCTCGATCACATGAGGACTCTGCGCTACCTCAGGACCAAGGTGGAAGGCACCAGCGCGGAGATCCGGGCCTTCGATCGCGTGATGGAGCAGATGGACCAGGAAGAGGCCGA
>DATEEA010000144.1:0-52422 GCA_035281445.1 Candidatus Polarisedimenticolia bacterium | reverse complement strand
CTCGATCCGGCCGCGTCCGGCTGGCCCAGCGAGGCGTTCGCCGAAGCCGCCGGCGGGCGGCTCGACGCGCTGGGAAAGCTCCTCTCGTCGGCCCGTCCGCCCTCCGCCGGCGCCCTGAGCCCTCTTCTCGATCCCCACTTCGCTACGGGACCTCTGCGTCCGGCCGCCCTGGCCGAGGTCTTCGGCGACGGCCACCTGACGGTACGGCGCGCGGCGCGGACCGCTGGGGACGGCCGAGGGCCGGAGCTGAAGGGGGCCGCCGGCTTCGCCTCCGCCCTGGCCGCGCTGTCGGAGCCCTTCGCCGGCGGGGAGGATCTGCGTACGGAGTTCCAGATGGTCGGAGTCGAATGGGAGGAGGGACGGGCGGACACCACCATCCTGTTTCACCGGCATGGACGATCGGGGGCGGGCCGGGCGGAGCAGTCCGCCACGTGGCACGCCCGCTGGACCATCTCCGACGACGGGTCCGCGCCACGGCTGGCCTCCCTGCGGTCCTCCGGCTACGAGGAGATCGACGCGCGCGCCGCGGGGCCCCTGTTCTCGGAGGCCACCGAGGCGGTGCTGGGGACCGCGCGCAGCTTCCGCGAGCAGCTCCTGCGCGGCGTGGATCACTGGCTGGAGCGCACCGAGGCCTGGATCGAGTCGGACGGCTTCGGCCACCACGGACTGGCCCTGGGAGACGTCAACGGCGACGGCCTCGACGACCTCTACGTCTGCCAGATGGGGGGCCTGCCCAACCTTCTTTACGTGCAGAACCCCGACGGCACGGTGACCGACCGGTCGGTGGAGGCCGGGGTGGACTGGCTGGAGCGCACCCGCAGCGCCCTGTTCGCCGACTTCGACAACGACGGGGATCAGGATCTGGTGGCCGCCACCTCGGTGTCGCTGCTGTTCATGGCCAACGACGGCACGGGGCGCTTCGAGCCGCGGTCCAGCCTGTCCATCGTGAACGGCGTGGTGAGCGTGCGCGCCCTGGGCTCCACCCGATCGGGAGGGGCGGAAGGGGGGAGCGAGGGAGGGCACTACCACCGGGGAGGCGACCTGGGGGCCTCCAGCACATCCGATCTGATCTCGCTGGCCGCTGCCGACTACGATCAGGACGGCCTCATCGATCTCTACGCCTGCGCCTACCACGCTTCCAGCGAGGAGGCGACCCACTTCGCCACCCCCGCCCCTTATCACGACGCCAACAACGGCGGGCCCAACATCCTGCTGCGCAACAAGGGGGGGTGGGCCTTCGAGGACGTGACGCGGAGCAGCGGCCTCGACGTGAACAACCGGCGCTTCAGCTTTGCCGCCGTCTGGGAGGACGACGACAACGACGGCGACCAGGATCTCTACGTGGCCAACGACTTCGGCCGCAAGAACCTCTACCGCAACGACGGCGGGCGCTTCCGCGACGTGGCGCCGGAGATGGGCGTGGAGGACGTCGGGGCCGGGATGTCGGCCGACTGGGCCGACTACGACCGCGACGGCCTGATGGATCTCTACGTGGGGAACATGTTCACCGCGGCGGGCCGCCGCATCGCCGGCCAGCGCGCGTTCCGCCGGGGGATGGAGGCCTCTCATCTGGAGATGTACCGGCGCCACGCCCGCGGCAACTCGCTGTTCCGCAACCTGGGCGGCGGCAGGATGGCCGACGTGAGCGAGGAGGCCGGCGTCACCATGGGGCGGTGGGCCTGGGCCTCGAAATGGGCCGATCTCAACAACGACGGCTGGGACGACCTGTTCATCACCAACGGCTACTTCACCAAGGAGAACCCCTTCGATCTGGCCGGGTTCTTCTGGCGCCGCGTGGTCATGCAGTCCCCCGACCATCCGGTGGAGAAGGACGAAGCGCGCCACTACGCCGGCGCCTGGCGCACGCTGGGACGGATGATCCGCCACGGCTGGTCCTTCGCCGGGCGCGAGCGGAAGGTCACCTTTCTCAACACCGGCACCGGCCGCTTCGCCATGGCCTCGGGGCTGTCGGGGCTGGACCTCCCCGACGACGCCCGGGCCGTGTCGGTGACCGACTGGGACCACGACGGCGACCTGGATCTGTGGGTGGTCAACCGCAACGGACCGCGCCTCCGGTTTTTCCGCAACGACAACCCGTCAGGAGGGAAATCGGTCGCCCTGATGCTGAAGGCGAGCGGCGGCAACCGCGACGCCCTGGGGGCCAGGGTGGAGCTCACGCTCGCCGGCCCGGGGGCCCGGCCGATCCTCCGCACCCTGCACGCGGGGGAGGGCTACCTCGCCCAGTCGTCCAAGTGGCTGCATTTCGGCCTGGGACCGTCCCCGTCACCAGACGCCGTGAGCAAGGTGGTCGTGCGCTGGCCCGGCGGGAAGGCCGAGGAGTTCATCGGGCTGCGCCCGGGGGGCCGCTACGAGCTGGCGCAGGGAAGCGGTGTGGCGAGACCCCTCCCGGCGCGGGCTCCCGTGAGCCTGGCGGCGAAGGACCTGCGGGAGCCCCCTCCCGAGGAGAGGGCGCGCATCGTCCTGTCCGCCCCTGCGCTGGCCCCCCTGGTGTCGTTGCGCGACGGGGAGGGGCGCGTCTTCTCGCTGGAAGGAGAGCGCGCCGGGTCGCTGGTGACGCTGTGGGACGCGGGGTGCGCCGCCTGCGACGAGCAGCTCGCGTCGCTGGCCAGGGCCGCGGAGGGTCTGCGCGCCGCCGGTGTGCGGGTGGTGGCGGTCAACGTCGGCGGCGGAGAAGCGGCCCAGGCTCTCGCCCACGCCGTGCGCGCCGCCGGGTACCCCTTCGAGGCCGGCACCGACGCCGGGGACCTGCCCGACGCCCTGGATGTCCTGCAGCGCAAGGTCCTCTGGATCCCGCGCCGCATCCCGCTCCCCTCGACCTTCGTGATCGACGGCGACGGTCTCGTGCCGGTCCTCTACAAGGGGCCGGTGGATCCGCGGCGCGTCCTGGAGGACCTGCCGGCTCTGCGCGGCGGCGGGGAGAAGAAGCTGGCGCTGGCCCTGCCGTTTCCCGGCCGCCGCCAGACACGCGGCGGGCCGGACCTCTTCGACTACATGGACGGCGTGGCCGAGGCCTACGTCGAGGCGGGCCACAACCTGGAGGCGATCGCCTACTACAGCAAGGTCCTCAGGATCCAGCCTGGGAGGAAAGGGACGCACGCGCGGCTGGGGATCGCCCTGGCCGCGGAGGGCCGTGTGGACGAGGCCATCGAGCACCACCGCAAGGGGCTGGAGCTGGAGCCGGACAACGCCGGCGCCCTGAACAACCTTGGCTTCGCCCTGGCCGGGCAGGGGAAGCTGGACGAGGCGATCCCTCTCTACCGGCGGGCCCTGGAGATCGAGCCGGCCAACGTCTCCGCGCTCAACAACCTGGGAAGCGCGCTGTCGGCCCGCGGAGATCCGCAGGAAGCCATGGCTTTGTTCCGCAAGGCGCTGGAGGCGGAGCCGGACAACGCCCCCGCGCACAACAACCTGGCCCTGGCGCTGTCGAGGCTGGGACGTGACGACGAGGCGATGGAACACTATGGCGTGGTGCTGGCCTCCGATCCGGACAACGTCGTGGTGCGCATCAACATGGGGCTCGCGCTCCTGCGCAAGGGACGGCTGGAGGAGGCCATCGCCTCCTTCAGCCGCGCCGCCGAGCTGAAGCCCGGCCACGCCGAGTCGCAGTACCACCTGGGTGTGGCCCTCCTGCGGGCGGGGCGCGCCCCGGAGGCCGCCCGCCGCCTCGAGGAGGCGCTGCGGCTGCGCCCCGGCTACGGCCAGGCCGCCTTCTACCACAGCCTCGCACTGGTCAAGCAGGGGAGGGCGGCCGAGGCGGCGGCCCGGTTCGCCGAGGCCGCACGCCTCCCGGAAGGCTCTCCCGAGGCGTCCGAGAAGCTCGCATGGATCCTGGCCACCCACGAAGACCCGCTGTTCCGCGATGCGGCGGCGGCGGTGGCCCTGGCCGAGGCCGCGTGCGGACGGCCGGGGGCGGCCGCCTCGTGCCTGGACACCCTGGCCGCCGCCTACGCCGAGTCCGGCCGCTTCGACGACGCGGTGCGCACCGCCCGGAAGGCCGAGGAAGCCGCAGGAGCCGCCGGGGACGAGGATCGGACCGCCCGCATCCGGGAGCGGATCTCCCTGTACCAGGCGGGCCGCCCCTTCCGGGACGCCGCCGCCCGCCGTCCCTGACCGGATTGTCCTTGACCCCCCCGGTGATGAGGCGTATAAGCAATTCACTATCCGGGGGTGAAGGATGCGCCGGCCCGCTCCAACCCTGCCCCTGGCCGCGATCCCGGCGGCCGTTCTCCTCGCGACGCTGAGCGTCTCCTCCGCGCGGCAGGAGGCGGTCCCGCCGCCCGCCGCGCCCGCCGCCCGAAGCGTCGAGGTCCTCTCCAGGAGCTACCTCGTGGATCGCAAGTACCGATCCATGTTCGGCCCGTCCGGCACCCAGATGGTGCGGCTGCTCGACGCCGGCGATCCCGAGCTTCTGTGGGTCACCGGCTTCCGCGCCGTCATGGTGGGCGAGGACGGCGAGCCGATCTCGCAGGAGTTCATGTGCCACAGCAACCTGGACCTCAACATGAAGCTCCATGCCCGGCTGTTCCAGATCCCGCGCGAGCCGCCCAGTCGCGTCTTCACCCTGTCGCAGGGCCAGCAGGAGATCCGCTTCCCCGAAGGATTCGGGCTGCCGGTGATGTCGAGCGAGCCCTTCCAGCTCACCACCCAGGTGCTGAACCACAACCTGGAGCCGGCCAACCTGCAGGTGCGGCACAAGGTGACCATCGACTATCTGCGCCACGCCGAGCTCTCCGGCCCCATCAAGCCTCTGATGCCGGTGATGGCCATGGGGATGGTGGCGCTCGACGAGCGCCAGCGGCACTACAACACCCCCGAGCCCGACCCCGAGATCCACGGCACCGGGTGCCTGCTCGGCAAGACGGCCACCGCCGGGCACGAGCAGACCGACGACTTCGGCCGTCCCTTCAGCGGGCACTGGATCGTCAAGCCCGGCCGCGAGGTGAACCGCACCAACGTGACGCGCATGATGGACCTGCCGTTCGACACCACCATCCATTACATCGCCGTCCACCTGCACCCCTTCGCCGAGTCGATCGAGCTGCGCGACCTCACCGAAGGCAGGACGGTGTACATCAGCCGCGCCCGGGCGTCGGAGGGGAGGATCGGCCTGGACCACGTGGACCACTACTCCAGTCCCGAGGGGCTCCCGCTCCGAAAGGATCGGGAGTACGAGCTGGTGAGCACCTACAACAACACCACGGAGGAGGACCAGGACTCCATGGCCGTCCTCTACATGTACGCCCTCGACCGGGAGTTCCGTCCCCCGCCCGGCGCGCCGCGCGCCGCAGTCCCGGCCGCCGCCCGCCGTTGAGCGGCTCTCCTCTCCGGCGCGATCGCCTCCCTTGACCGCGCCCGGCCGGTCGTATAGACTCCCTGCGATTCTGAGACACGATCTCAACTTGAGGAAAGCGGGCGGGATGCTCCAGGCCTTCGTCATCACTCTGCGGGAAGGTCTGGAAGCCTTCCTCATCGTGGCCATCAGCCTCTCCTGGCTGCGGCGGTCGGGCCGCGGGGAGCTCGTGCCCGCGGTTCACTGGGGGATCGGCCTGTCCATCGCCATCAGCGCCGTGGCCGGCTGGCTGCTTCAGAAAGCCTCCAATCAGGCGCTGTGGGAAGGGATCCTGGCGCTGGCCGCGGCGTTGATGGTCGGCACCATGACCATCCACATGTGGCGCGCCGCCCGCCGGATGAAGCAGGAGATCGAGGGGAGCCTGGAACGCTCCTCCCTGAAGGCGGGGTGGGGGGCGTTCGCGGGGGTGCTGCTCTTCACGCTGCTGATGATCACCCGCGAGGGGATGGAGACGGCGCTCCTGATGAACGCGCTCCTCTTCCAGGTGCGGTCGAGCATCGTGGCGCTGGGGGCGGTGGCCGGCGTCTTCGCCGCGGCGATCGTGGCCTGGCTCTGGACGCTCTACGGCCACCGAGTCAACCTGGCCCGGTTCTTCCAGGTCACCGCGATCTTCCTGCTGGTCTTCGTGGCCCAACTGCTCCTCTACGGCCTCCACGAGCTGACCGAGGCGGGGGTGCTCCCCAACAGCGAGCAGCTCCACTGGGCCACCGAGCCCTACGGTCCCGACGGTGTCTACGGGCAGTACCTCACCTACCTCCTGGTGCTGCTCCCCGCGGGGTGGCTGGCGTTCTGCGCCCTGAAGGGCGGGCCCGCCCCCCGCGCCAGCGGGCAACGCTAGCCGGCATGCCCGCCACCCCGCACGTGGAGAAGCACTTCACGGCGAGCGCGACGGTGAGGGACGTGGTCATCGGGATGGCCGACGGCCTCACCGTCCCCTTCGCCCTGGCGGCGGGCCTGTCCGGCGCGATCGACTCCAACGGGATCATCGTGGCCGCGGGGATGGCCGAGATCGCCGCCGGCTCCATCGCCATGGGGCTGGGCGGCTACCTGGCCGGCCGCAGCGACGCCGAGCACTACGCCAGCGAGAGGGAGCGGGAACGCCAGGAGATCGCCCAGAAGCCGGAAGCCGAGGTGCGCGAGGTGGTGGAGGTCTTCAAGGAGTACGGCCTGGGGGACGAGGAGATCGCCCCGGTGGTGCGGGCGCTCACCTCGAGGCCGCGCGCCTGGGTGGACTTCATGATGCGCTTCGAGCTGGGCCTCGAGAAGCCCGACCCTCGACGCGCGCGGCGCAGCGCCCTCACCATCGGCGGCGCCTACGTGGTGGGAGGGCTGATCCCGCTCTTCCCGTACATCGCGTTCGATGGGCTCGACGCGGCGCTCTGGACGTCGGTGGCGGTGACCGCGGCGGCGCTGCTGGCCTTCGGCTACGTGAAGGGGCACTTCACCGGCACCCGTCCCCTGAGAAGCGCGCTGCAGACCGCCCTCATCGGCGGGCTGGCCGCCTCGGCCGCCTATGGGCTGGCCTCGTGGCTGTCCGCGTGACGCTGCCGGCGCCAGGAGGCGATCGACCCGGCCCTCCCGGCCGGCCGGGGGCCGCCGGCCCCCCTTCCCCTCCCTCGGGCTTCGCCGGGCTGCTCGCCCGCGGCGCGTTCCGGCTGGCCCTGGGGATGATGAAGCTGGTCTTCAGGATCTTCAGGTCCTCCGGAGCCTACCAGGAGGCGGCGGCGCGGGCGCTCGCCGATCCCAGGGTGCGGCGCGCGCTGGGGGCGCCGTTGGAGACCGGCTTGATGGTGCAGGGAGGCCTCCAGGTGGGAGGTGGCTCCGGACGGGCCGCCTTCGCCACGCCGCTTCGCGGCCCGCTGGGCAGGGGACGGCTCGAGGCGAGAGGCTTCAAGGAAGGGGGCCGGTGGGACTTCGTCATCCTGCGCGTCGTGGTGGAGGCCACGGGGGAGACGATCGACCTGCTGGAGGAGGGGCCGGCGGACGGCGCCGCAGGGCCCCTCCCGACGCCTACTTCCGGACGTAGGCTCCTTCCATGAACGTGGACCACGCCTTGCCGTCCTGCGAGTGCTCGATGGCGAAGCCGTAGCGGCCCTCACCCTGGAAGGTGTAGACGTAGCGCGCGTGCCCCATCGGGTTCTTCTGGGAGAAGGTCAGCTTGCTGCCCTCCCACGTGCCCCGGCAGGTCTCCCACTGGATGCTCCCCATCGAGTCGAACCAGTTGAGGGTGTAGGCCCCCTGCTGGGGGTCGTAGCCGAACACCCCGTGGCCGCGGTACGAGACCTTCCCGCCGCGCTCCTGCACGTAATCGGACACCACGAAGAAGCCGTCGAGGTCCACCTTGGCGGCGACCCGCCCCAGGGCGGGCCCACCCTTGGGATCCCAGGGGGAGGGGTGGATGGTCTCCTCGGCGGTCCAGTTGCCGGCGAGGACGTGGAGCTTGCGGTGCTGGTCGGTGACCGTGGGCATTCCGTGCATGCGGCTCTCTCCTTGATGAAGGTTGACGTGATGGGCCGATCCTACACCCGCACCGCTTCGCCGGCCCGCCGGCGCCCGTAGCGCTGGGTGGCGAAGCCGACCACCGCTCCCAGGGCGCTTCCCGGCAGCATGATCTCGGCGTAGTACTTCCCCTGCATGAAGGCGACCAGCCAGCTCAGGATCATCCCCACCACCAGGCCGAAGCCGATGCCGAGCGGCAGGGACCTGAGCCGGGTGGCCAGCCACCCGGCCAGCATGCCGGTGAGGACCCCCTTGAAGGTGGAGCCGACGATCACCCCCCCGATGGCGGCCCGGACGTCAGGATAGGGGTAGAGATAGGCCGCGGCGCCGTCCACGAACCCCAGCACCGCTCCGAGCAGGATCCCGAGCAACGGTTTCGACATGAACGCACCTCCTTGCCGTTCCATTAAACACGCGGCCGGGATCCTTGCCTCGAGCGGTCAGAAACCGGCCAGGGCCAGCACCATCACCCGCATCAGGAGATAGGCCGCCAGGAGCATCACCAGCGCGCGGTTCTTCTCCAGCACTCGGAGCGTCCTCTCCGCGAGGCCTTCCCTGTGCGCCTCGGTGGGCCGGCCGTCGAGAAAGCGCTCGATGTCGTCGGACATCTCCTGGGCGCTGGCGTACCGTGCCGCCGGGTCCCGGGCCATCGCCTTCAGCGCGATGGAGGTGAGCGCCCTGCTCCCCCTGCCGCCTCCATCCGGCCGGGGGGGCGGGGGGGTCTGCTCCGCCACCCGGCGCAGGATGGCGCGCGGATCGGGACCGTCGAAAGGGGGGCGCCCGCAGATCAGGAAGTAGAGGATGGCCCCCAGCGCGTAGACGTCGGTCCGGGGACCGATGGAGGCGGTGTCGCCGCGGGCCTGCTCGGGGGCCATGTAGGAGGGGGTGCCGACGATGGCGCCGGGAAGGGTGCCGTCCGGCTCCCCGGCAGAGAGATCGAGCGTGGCCGCCTCGGCGTCCCTTTCCGACTGCTGCACACGCTTGGCCACCCCCCAGTCCATCACCAGCGCCTCGCCGAAGGGGCCGACCATGATGTTCTCGGGCTTCAGGTCGCGGTGGATGACGCCGCGGGCATGGGCGAAGGCGACCGCCCCGCAGACTCTCTGGAAGAGGCGAAGCATGGCGGAGAGGCTGCGACCGGCGGCGCGCCAGGCGTCGAGCCGCTCGCCGCGCACCAGGGTCATCACGTAGAAGGCGCGGCCGTCGGGCAGGCGTCCCGCGTCGTGCACCGGCACGATGTTGGGGTGCTGGAGACGGGCCAGGTGGCGCGCTTCCTCCGCCAGCCGGGCGGCCAGAGCCCCTTCCGGGTCCGGGGCGCTCAACACCTTGAGGGCGACCTCCCGGCCCAGCACCGTGTCCCGCACGGCGTAGACGGTCCCCATCCCGCCGCGGGCCAGGCGTCCGGTCATCTCGTAGCGGGTCCCCGTGAGGTCCGGAAGATCGGCGACATCCTGAAGATGCCGCACCTGCCTGTCGTCGAGCGGCCTCACGGGGGGTCGGTCCCGAGCAGGAAGCGGGCCTCCTTGCGGAACTCCTCGTCGCTGGCGGTGATCGACCTCAAGGTTTCCAGCAGCAGCCTGCGGAACTCGCGCCGCGCCAGCGCCAGGTGGCCGGTCACCTGCGCGGCGGTGAGCCCCAGCGGGGCGCCCATCTCCGCGTAACTCGGGCGGTCTCCGGCCGGGTCGCCGAGATCGAAGCGCTCGAAGAGCTGGAGGTGCGCGAGCCGCCCGTTGGCCTCGCACTCCCGGCGCAAGGCGGCGATGGCCAGCTCGAAGAGGCTGCGCGCCCACTCCGCGTCGAAGTGGCGGTCCAGGGTGGCCGGATCGGGGACGGCCGCCGCGGCGATCTCCCCCTCCACCGCCTCGAACTCCAGCGGGAGGATGGTCACGCCGCCTCCCCTCTTGAGCCGCCGGGCCGCCTTGTCCTCGTTGGCCAGGAAGCCGTCCAGGCACGTGCGCAGGAAGGTGCGGAAGCGGGCGCGCGCCGGATCGTAGGGGGCGAAGAAGTCCTTCTCCATCGCCCGCAGGAAGAACTCCTGCGTCAGATCCTGGGCGCCGGCGAAGTCCTTGCCCCAGCGCAGGCGGATGTGCTTGAAGACCGGTTTCCAGTACGCGGCCACCAGCGCCGCGTACGAGCGCTCCCGCTCGGCGGGGTCGGCGCTGCGGGTCCCTTCCACGGCCGACCACCGGGTGGTGGGGAAGGGGCCTGCCTTGTCTGGCATGCGAGGGAGGCTACCGCCGTGCCGCTGCGGGCGTCAAGGCGCCGGACCGGCTCAGAAGGAGACGGAGTAGGAGACCCCCGGGTCGTTGCCGCGCACCAGAAGCAGCGAGACGACGTGGCGGCCCCGCCGGTAGTCGAGCGTGGAGTGAAGGTGCACGCCATCGAAGATCAGCAGGGCGTTCCAGCGGCCGGTGAAGCGGACGTCCAGTCCGCCGATGGCCCGCAGCCTGTTCTCGTAGGTGCCGTAGGCGGCGCCGATGTAGGGGGCGACCGGCAGGCCCGTGGTGTGCGAGAGGTCCTTGCTCGCGGTGGCGTAGAACGACTGGCCTGACGGGGTGCCTATCCGGTCCGAGCTGGTCCCCAGGATGATGGCGGGCCTGCGGTGTCCCTCCTGCGCCACCAGCCAGTTGGCCAGCGGGCTGGCCTTGCGCGCCAGGGGGTTGTACTCCATCCCCGCGGTGAAGGCGGGATGGAAGCGGTAGGTCAGCGTGGTCCTCCACCGCGCGCGGTCGATCTGGTTGGCGACGACGCGGGTGCCCGCCGTCCACCGGTCGTCCATCCCCTCGGCGGTCCCACGGACCGCCCGCCCCTCGCCGGGTCAGAGCGGTCAGCTCGGGACCCGCGAGGCGCCGTCGTCCGGCGCCCGGGGCTCCTCCTCGGCCGCAGGGGGCTCCTCCGCCGCCCCCGCGACGGTGACGGCGGCCAGCAGCGTCAGGATGGCGGCCAGGGCCGCTCCGGCTCGCCTCACCGCCGGTGCTCCGGCGGATCGCCTCCCCGCCGGGCCGGCCGGCGCCAGGATGCCGATCGCCACGTGCACCAGCAGGTCGATCACGCCCCGCAGTATACGTCCCGAAGGGAGGGAACCCCGCGTCCCTCCCCGGTAGAGAGCCGCATGCCTCGACGGCGTCCAGGGAGGAATCTGTTCGCGTCGGCGCTCGCCGTCCTGTCGGCCGCCCCGCCTCTGCCGCGGACGGCCCGGGGTCGCCGCGGCCGGTCCTGCGCCGCCCCTACGGCGCGGCGCGGGTGGTCGATCTGGATGGCGACGGGAGGCTGGAGCTGGTGTCGGCGCATCCGGGCGACAACGGCGCATCGTCGCTGGTGATCCTGCGCCTGCCCCGCTGATCGTTCACAGCGCCAGCCGCAGCTTGGCCTCGCACCCCTGGGCGCCGGCCCGGTTCTCCACGGTGAGCGCGCCGCCATGGGCCTCGGCGATCTGGCGGCTCAGCACCAGGCCGATGCCGCTGCCGCCCGGCTTGGTGGTGAAGAAGGGGACGAAGAGGTTGCCGGTGTTGGAGAGCCCCGGCCCGTCGTCCTCCACCACCACCTCGACCTGCGAGCCGTTGCGGCCCCATCCGATGCGCACGCCCCCGCCGGTCTCCAGCGACGCGTCGGCGGCGTTGCGCACCAGGTTGATCAGGAGCTGCTCGATCTGGTCCCCGTCGGCGCGCACGGTGACCGGCGGACCGGGGGCCACCAGCACCGCCAGGCGCGTCTCCAGACCGGCCACGCGGCGCACCAGGGCGCCCAGATCCAGAGGCTCCAGCCTCGGCGCCGGGAGACGGGCCAGCCTGGCGTACGCCTCCATGAACCGGCTCAGCGACTCGGCGCGGGCCCCGATCACCGCCAGCCCCCGGCGGGCGTCCTCCTCCCAGTCCGGAGGGCGCGGCGAGCGCGCCAGGAGCGACTCCAGGCTGGAGGCGATCGACCGGATCGGCGCCAGGGAGTTGTTCAGCTCGTGTCCCAGCACCCGGATGAGCCGGCGCCAGGCCTCGCGCTCCTCCTGGCGCAGGGCGCGGCTGACGTCGGTGAGGACCAGCATTTGCAGCGGCAGCCCTCCCTGACGGAAGATCCCCCGGCGGGCCTCCCAGCGGCCGGAGAGCCCGGCGAACTCCCGGTTGATCACCCGCGGGGTGTCGTGGTGGAGGAACTCCCCCAGGCCGAGCGACGAGGCCGGCCGCCCGAGCAGCCGCTCGGCCGGCTGCGCCAGCAGCTTCTCTCCGGCGCGGTTGACCAGGCGCAGAGTGTCCTCCGCGTCGAAGGCGAACACCGCCACGTCGATCTCCAGCATGATCTTGCGCAGCAGCGCCGTCGCCTCCAGCGCGTCGAGCCGCTGGCCCCGCAGCAGCTCGGTGAGGGCGTTCATCTCCACCATCACCTCGCCCAGCGCGTCGTCGCGCCGCGCCCCGCGCGCGCGGATGGAGTAGTCCCCTTCGCGCAGCGCCCCGATCAGGTTGGCCAGGGTCTGCAGCGGCAGCACCAGCCGGCGCCGCAGGGCGAAGGCGGTCCCCAGCCATCCCGCGGTCACGAACAGGGTGAAGGTCCAGCGCACCTTGGGAGAGAAGTCCCCGCTCCACAGCAGCGCCAGGGAGAGAAGGCCGCCGGGGAGTCCGGCGCCGATGGCCATCCAGAGCATCCGGCGCTCGAAGGAGAGCCGGCGGGAGCTCACAGTCCGTGCCGCTGGAGCCGGCGGTAGAGCGCGCTGCGGCTCAGGCCGAGCGCCTGCGCGGCCTGGCTGACGTTGCCGCCGAACTTGGCCAGCGCCTTGCGGATCAGGAAGGCCTCGACCTCCTCCAGGCTCATCTCCTCGAGCCGGGGGGAGGCGCCGTCGCGTCCGGGTCTCAGCGCCAGGTCGGCGGAGCGCACCGTCTCGGACTGGGCCATCAGCACGGCGCGCTCGATGGCGTGGTCGAGCTCGCGGACGTTGCCGGGCCAGGGGTGGTCCATCAGGGCCTGCAGCGCAGGGGGCTCGAAGGCCGACACCCGCTTGCGGTAGCGGCGGGCGTGCTGGGCCAGGAAGTGCGAGGCCAGGGCCGGCAGGTCCTGCCGGCGCTCGCGCAGGGGCGGCACCCGGATTTCGATGGTGTTGAGCCGGAAGAGCAGGTCCTGCCGGAAGCGGCCGGCGGCGACTTCCTCAGCGAGGTCGGCGTTGGTGGCGGAGAGGACGCGCACGTCCACCCGCCGCGTGCGCGACGACCCCACCCTCTCCAGCTCGCCGGTCTCCAGGACCCTCAGCAGCCGGGCCTGCTGGGCGGGGGAGATGTTGGCGATCTCGTCGAGGAAGAGGGTCCCGCCGTCGGCCAGCTCGAAGCGCCCCACGCGGTCGGCGCGGGCGTCGGTGAAGGCCCCTTTCACGTGCCCGAACAGCTCGCTCTCGAAGACCCCCTCGGGAAGCCCCCCGGCGTTGACGGTCACCATGGGGCGGGACGATCGGGCCGACAGCGCATGCAGGGCACGCGCCACCACGCCTTTGCCGCTGCCGTTCTCTCCCGTCAGCAGCACGTTGGCCTCCGACGGGGCCACGCGGGCCAGCACCTGCCGGACCGGCTGCATGGCCGGGGAGGCCGCGAACAGCTCCGGGATCTCCTCCTCGCGCAGCGCGCGGTTCTCCTCCTCCAGGAGCCTCCCCTTGCGCAGGGCGCGCCCCAGCTCTATCTGCGTCCGCAGGATGGCGGTCAGCCGCGCATTCTCCCAGGGCTTCTGCACGAAGTCGCGGGCTCCGCGCCGCATGGCCTCCACCGCCAGCTCGACGCTCCCCCAGGCGGTCATCACCACCACCGGCAGCGTGGCGTCGATCGCCTGGATGCGGGCCAGCAGGTCCAGTCCCTCGCGCCCGGACGTGGTGTCGCGCGCGTAGTTGAGGTCCATCAGGAGGACCGAGAACTCCGAGGACTCCAGCGCGGCCAGGATGCCGGCGGGTGAGGAGGCGGAGGCGATCTGGCATCCTTCCGCTTTCAGCAGGAGACGCAGCGACTCCAGGACATCGGGCTGATCATCGGCGATCAGCACGCGGGGCGCGGGTTCCGGGGCTTTCATCGGCGGCCAGTTTACTCCCTCGGCGGTCCGGCCGCCTTCTACGCGCCGTCGTGGCGCAGCAGCGCCAGGACATCGGCCCGGGCCGCCCTGCGGCTGGGCCACCAGGCCGCCGCGGCGACCGAAGCCGCCAGGACCAGGGAGACTCCGGCGAAGGTGGCCGCATCGGTGGGGGTGACGCCGAAGAGCATCGAGGAGAGCAGGCGCGCGGACAGGAAGGCCGCCGGCAGCCCGGCCAGGATGGCGATCATGGCCAGCTGAGACGCCTGCCGCGCCACCAGGCCGGCGATGTCGCGCCCGCGCGCCCCCAGGGCCATCCGGATGCCGAACTCGTGCATCCGCTGGGTGACCGACCAGGCCATGACGCCGTAGCTTCCCACCGCGGCAAGCAGCAGGGAGACCAGGGAGAAGGCGGCCAGCAGCCCCATGCTGAACCGCCGGCCGGCGGTGGAGCGATCCAGGAGCTCCTCCGCGGAGACGGGTGAGGAGACGGCGACGTCGGGATCGATGGAGCGGGCCGCCGCCTGGACCGTGGCCAGGGCGGACGGGAGGGGCGCGGCCGTTCTGACCACCAGCGACATCGGGTTCCACGCGGACTGGGCGGCGGGGAGGTACATGAGCGGACGCTCCGCATCTTCCAGCGCGAGGTGCTTGACGTCCCCCGCCACCCCCACAACCGTCCACCAGTCCTGCGCCGTGCCGGCGCGAAGTCGGCGTCCGATCGGGTCCCGGTCCGGCCAGTAGCGCCTGGCCATCTCCCGCGTGACGATGACGGATCGCTCCCCCCCCGCCGCGTCGCGGGCGTCGAAGTCCCGTCCCGACAGGAGCGGTATCCCCATGGTGGCGAAGTAGCCCGGGCTGATCATCCGCCAGTCGGCCGACGGCGGCGCCTCGGGACGCGCCTCGGCCCCCTCCAGGACCAGGTCGATGGCCGTGTTGCCTCCCTCCATCGGGAGGATGGTGGCCATCGCCACGGAGGTGAAGCCGGGCGCGCCGGACAGCCGCTCCAGCAGCCTGTCGTGGAAAGCGGAGGACTGCTCCGGCGTGCGGTAGCGGCGGTCCGGAAGGTTGACCTGCATGGTGGCCAGCCCTTCGCTGCGGAACCCCGGGTCCACGCCCTGCAGGCGCCACGCGCTGCGGACCAGGAGACCCGCGGCCGCGAGCAGGACCAGCGACACCGCCAGCTCCAGGACCACCAGGGCCTGGCGCAGCCGCTGGCGCGAGCGGCCGGTGCCGGCGCGTCCTCCCTCGGCCAGGGCGCGCGCCACATCGGCCCGCGCCGCCTGCAAGGCGGGGGAGACTCCGAACAGCACGCCGATGGCGACGGAGAGGCCGGCCGCGGCCGCCAGCACGCGCAGGTCCAGCACCGCCTCGTCCAGACGAGGGATGCGCGAGCCTCCGGCCGCCTTCACCACGTCGAGCACCCAGCCCGCCAGGAGAACCCCGGCCGCCCCGCCGGCCAGGGACAGGACCAGGCTTTCGGTGAGCAGCTGCCGCGCGACCCGCAAGCGCCCCGCACCGAGGGCGGAGCGGATGGCGATCTCCCGCAGCCGGCCCGACCCGCGGATGAGCTGCAGGCAGGCCACGTTGGCGCAGGCGATCAGCAGCACCGCCGCCACCGCGGCGGCCAGCACGGCCAGCGCGCGGCGGGCGTCCGGTCCGACGATCCAGAGGTCCATCCGCTCGGCGCGCACCCCCCATCCGCGGTTGGAGCCGGGATGGGCGGCGCCCAGCGCCCCGGCGATGCTCTCCATCTCGGCGCGCGCCCCCTCCAGCGTCACCCCCGGCGCCAGGCGGCCGAAGACCGTCAGCACGTGGTTGGCGCGGTTGTCGTCGAGGGCGGGGCCGAGAGGAACGAACAGGTCGGCGTTGGGCGACCACTGGAAGGAGGGATCCAGGATCCCCACGATCACCCGCGGCTCGCCGTCCGCCTCGATGGTCCTGCCGAGGATGGAGGGGTCCGCGCCGAAGCGCCTCCTCCAGAGGCCGTCGGAGATCACGGCGACGGCGCCGCCGCTTCCAGGGACTTCGTCGGGCCCGGCGAAGAGACGCCCGGCGGCCGGGCGCGCTCCCAGGAGCGTGAACAGCGACGCGGAGGCCATCCCGCCCCCCACCCGCTCCGTCTCCTGGCCGCCGGTGAGGGTGAAGCTCCGGCCCCGCCATGCCGCCAGCGTCGAGAACGACCGGCTCTGTTCGACCCAGTCCAGGTAGTTGGGGGCCGACACGGAGAACTGGTCCCACCCTCTCTCCAGGTTGGTCTCGAACAAGCGCACGATGCGGTCCGCCTCGGGGTAGGGGAGCGGGCGCACGATCATGGCGTCCACGAGGCTGGCGATGACGGCGGCGCCGGCGATCGCCAGCGCCAGGGTGGACACCACCACGAAGGTGAAGCCGGGCGCCCGGCGCAGCGAGCGGGCGGCGTGGGCGACATCGCGGAGCAGACTCTCCATCGGACTCTCCTATTCCGAGCGAAGGACCTCGATCGGATCGAGGCGCGTTGCCCTGCGGGCCGGGATCCAGCAGGCGGCGAGCGCCGCCGCCGACAGCACCGCCGCCGCGCCGCCGAACGAAACGGGATCCAGGACCGCCACCCCGTGCAGCAGGCTGCCCAGCACGCGGGTCAGGGCCGCGGCCCCGGCCAGGCCGCACGCCAGTCCGATCCCGGTCATGACCATCCCCTGGCGCAGGAAGAGCCGTGAGACGTCCCCGGGCGCGGCTCCCAGCGCCACGCGCACGCCGATCTCCCGGGCCCGGGCGGCCACCGCGTCGGCCATCAGCCCGTACACCCCGACGGCCGCCAGGAGCAGCGCCAGGGCCGCGAAGCCGGCCAGCAGCACCCCGCTGATCCTGGGGACGGCCAGGGTCTCCGCGGCGAGCGCGTCGAGGGGCCGGAGGTGCATGATCGGCTGGTCGGCGTCCACCGACCAGATCGCCGCGCGCACCGAAGAAGCCAAAGCCGAAGGGTCCCCATCGCCGCGGATCACCATGCACTGCAGCGGCCAGGGGGACTGGGCGAAGGGGAAGTAGATCTCGTCGTGCGCCGGCTCGCCCGGGCCGAAGTGGCGGATGTCGCGGATCACGCCGACGATCTCCGCGGAGAAAGCGTTCTCTCCGCTCCCCAGCCTCACGCGGCGTCCCAGCGGATCCTCGCCCGGGAAGTGCCTGCGGGACAGCGCCTCGTTCACGATGGCCACGCGGGGGGCCCTGGGGTCGTCGCGATCGGTGAACAGGCGCCCTCGGGCCAGCCCGATCCGCATCGTCTCGAAGTAGCCGGGGGTGGCCAGCCGGTGGTCTGCCGACGGCACGTCCCCGGGGCCGGGCTCCGGCCGGCCTTCGATCCGGAAGCCGGCGGTCCCCCACCAGCCGCTCAGCGGCAGGTAGTTCACCACCCCGGCCGAGCGCACGCCGGGGAGCGCGCGCACCCGCTCCAGCGTCCGGTCGAGGTACGCCCTCCATTGATCCGGGCCTTCGTACCGCGCGGAGGGGAGCTGCACCCTCAGCGACAGGATCCCCTCCGTGTCGTAGCCGAGGTCGTGCGAGCGCAGGTCTGCCAGGCTGCGGATCATCAGCCCGGCGCCGGCCAGAAGCACCACGCAGACGGCGATCTCGGCCGCCACCAGGCCGCGGCGCAGGCCGCGCCGGCCGGGGGCGGCGCCGCGCCCCGCCTGCTTGAGCGGCCCGGCCAGATCGCGCCGGATCGCCTGCAGGGCCGGCGCCAGGCCGAACGCCAGACCCGCGGCCAGCGTCACGGCCAGGGTGAAGCCCAGCACCGTGGCGTCGATGGGGATGGCGTCGATCGCCGGGATGTTCATGTTGGAGACCGACCGTGGGATGAGCGCCAGCAGCGGCCCCGAGCTCCAGGCCGCCAGCAGCAGCCCCAGCGCGCCTCCCAGGCAGGCCAGCACGACGCTCTCGGTCAGGAGCTGGCGCGCGATGCGTCCCGCTCCCGCTCCGAGCGCCGCGCGGATGGCGATCTCCCTTCCGCGCGAGGCGGCGCGCGACATCAGGAGCCCGGCGATGTTGGCCGCCGCGATCAGCAGCACGAACCCCACCGCGCCCAGCAGGGCCAGCAGCGCGGGACGGATGTCCCCCACCTGCGCGTCGCGCAGCGGCTCCAGCCTCACCCCCCAGCCGGCGTTGGACTCGGGGTGGCGCCGCTGCAGGCCGGCGGCGATGGCGGCGAGCTCGGCGCGAGCCTGCTCCAGCGTGGCTCCCGGAGCCAGGCGCCCGACCACGCGCAGGACCCGCGCGGTGCGGCTGGCGGCCACCTCCTCGCTCATGGCCAGCGGCACCCAGAGCTCGCAGCCGCCCGGGTGGTCGAACCCGGGAGGCATGACCCCGACCACGGTGCGCCCGATCCCGTTCAGCGTGATGATCCGGCCCAGGACGCCGGGATCGGCCTCGAAACGCCGGCGCCACAGCTTGTCGCTCAGCAGCACCACCGGAGGCGCCCCCATCGAGGCTTCCTGGGGAAGGAACCCCCGTCCCAGCGCGGGGGCCGCCCCCGCCAGCGGCAGGAAGTCCGGTGCCAGCCGGTAGCCGAGGATCGACTCGGGCTCGCCCATCCCGGTGAGGGCGAAGGTGCCGTCGCTGGTGAAAGCCATGCCCTGGAAGCTGCGCGCGCCGTCGCGCCAGTCGGCCGCGGCGGCCGGGGAGACGGGGGCGGTGGAGTCGGGATCGGCCAGGCGGGACTCCCAGATCATCACCAGGCGATCGGGATCCCGGTAGCCGCCGTCGCGCAGCAGCACGGCGTTCACCACGCTGAAGATGGCGGTGTTTCCGCCGATGCCGAGCGCCAGCGTCAGCAGCGCCACGCAGGTGAAGCCCGGGGAGCGCATCAGGCCCCGCAGCGCGTGGCGGATGTCTCGCAGCAGAGTCTCCATCGCTCTCTCCTCAGTCCGCTCGCAGGACGGCCGCCGGATCGATCCGGCAGGCGCGCCAGGCGGGAAGGGCGCAGGCGAGCAGGGACACGGCCGCCATCAGGAAGGCCATCCCGGCGAAGGTGGACGGATCGGTGGCGCTCACCCCGAACAGGAGGCCGGCCAGGAGGCGGGTGAGTCCCAGCGCCGCGGCGGCCCCGAGGGCCAGCCCGGCCAGCGTCAGGCGCATCCCCTGCCCGACCACCAGCGCCATCACCGAGCGTCGATCGGCGCCCAGGGCGATGCGGATGCCGATCTCCCGCAGGCGCTGGCTGACCACGCAGGCCATCACCCCGTAGATGCCGATGGCGCAGAGCGCCAGGGCCAGCACGGCGAAGAGCGCCAGGAGCAGGAAATGGAAGCGCGGCCTGGCCACTGTCGAGCCGACCAGCGCCTCCATGCCGCGCACGTCGGCCACGGCCTGCTCCGGATCGAGCGAGCGCACCGCGGCCCTCAGCTCCGCCGCCGGCAGCGGCACCCCGGTGTCCGCGCGCACCACCACGCTGAAGTTCCTGAAGGCGGACTGGGGGATGGGGACATACAGCTCGGGATGGATCTCCCCCAGCAGCCCGGCGTGGCGCACGTCTCCCACCACGCCGACCACCTCCCGCCAAGCCGAGGCGAGGTCGGGCTCGGGAGGCCGATCGGGGAAGTACCTCAGCGTCTCGTAGTTGAGGGCCACCCGGCGCCCGATCGGGTCGCCGCCGGGCCAGAGCCGCCGTGCCAGTGTCTCGTTCACCACCGCCACGCGCGGCGACGACACGGTGTCGGAGGCGGTGAAGCCGCGCCCGGCTCGCAGCGGGATCCCGATCGCCTGGAAGTAGCCATCCCCCACGGGGCGCGGCCGCGCGCGATGGGGGGGGCCGTCCTGCGGGGGCGCCACCCCCTCCACATGGATGCCGGTCTCTTCGTCGGAGCCGGACATCGGAAGATCCCGCACCGTCCCTGCGGCCCGCACGCCGGGCAGCGCGCGCAGGCGCTCCACCAGCGCGTTCTGGAAGGCGACCAACGAAGCGTCGTCGGGGTACCTGGCGGCGGGAAGGGTCAGCGCGGCGGTCAGCACCCCCGCGGGCCTGAAGCCGGGATCGACGGCGGTCAGGCGCAGGTAGCTGCGCACCATCAGTCCGGCGCCCACCAGCAGCAGCAGGGACAGCGAGACCTCGGCCACCACCAGCAGGTCGCGCAGCCGGCGCCGGCGGGCCGAGTCGGTGGCCCGGCCGCTCCCCTCCTTGAGGGCTTCCGCGGCGTCGGCGCGGGCGGTCTGCAGCGACGGGATCAGGCCGAACAGGACGGCCGTGGCCAGCGACAGGACCATGGTGAAGGCCAGCACGGTGCCGCTCATCCCGATCTCCGAGGGGGCCACGCGGAACGGCGCGGTGTAGCCGGGGTCGTTGAAGGGGAGCCGCGCGATCAGCTCGATCCCCCAGGCCCCGAGCAAAAGTCCGGCGGCCCCTCCCGCCGCCGCCAGCAGCAGCGACTCGGCCAGCAGCTGCCGCACGATGCGGCCGTGGGTGGCCCCCAGGGCGCTGCGGACGGCGAGCTCCCTGCGGCGTCCCGCGGCGCGGGCCAGCGTGAGATGGGCCACGTTGGCGCAGGCGATCAGCAGCACCAGCCCCACCGTCCCGAGCAGCGTCAGGAGCGCCCCGCGCAGATCCCCTGCCGCGTGCTCGCTCATGGGCGCGACCTTCATGGTCATGCCGCTGTTGGCGCGCGGGTGCTCCTGGGCGAGCTGCCCGGTGAGGGCGGCCATCTCGGAGCCCGCCTGATCCAGGGTGACGCCGGGGGCCAGACGCCCGATCATGGACAGGTAGTTCGTGCCGCGCGAGAACGTCCTGCCCTGGCGCGGATCGTGCCCCAGCGGGAGCCAGACCTGGGGATCGCGCGGGTGGCGCGGGAAGGCGAACCCCGCCGGCATCACCCCCACGATGGTGTGGGCCACCCCGTCGAGGTGCACCGCCTTCCCCACCGCCCCGGGATCGGCGCCGAAGCGCGAAGCCCACAGGGCGTGCGCGATCACCGCCACGCGCTCGGATCCTCCCGGCTTCTCCTCCTGGGAGAGGAACCAGCGGCCGGCCAGCGGCTCCACGCCGAGCGCGGGGAAGAAGTCCGACGAGACGTACGCGCCCTGCACCCTCTCCGGCTCTCCGCCGGCGGTGACGTTGAAGGTGCTGCTGGCGTAGGCGTAGTAGGCGGCCAGATGGGCGAACGACGTGCTGCGCGCCCTCCAGTCGGTGAAGTTGGGAAACGAGGCCGGCTGGTGCTCCCAGCCATCGGCGGGCCGCCCCGGCCAGACCATCACCAGCCGGTCGGGCTCGGGGAACGGAAGCGGCCTCAGCAGCAGCGCGTCCACGACGCTGAAGAGGGCGGTGTTGGCGCCGATCCCCAACGCCAGGGTGAGCACCGCGACCGCGGCGAACCCGGGGGACCTGAGCATCATCCGTGCAGCCAGTCGCATGTCGCCGATCATCGTGGTGATCATCATTCGCTCCGGAGGGCGGCCACCGGGTCCATGCGCGACGCCCTGCGCGCGGGGAGCCAGCAGGCCACGACGGCGGAGAGCCCCAGCAGGGCGGACACGGCGGCGAAGGTGAGAGCGTCCGCGGGGCCGACCCCGTACATCAACGCAGACATCATCCTGGCCAGGATCAGGGACAGAGCGGCGCCCAGGACGAGCCCGCCGGCGGTGAGCCGCGCCCCTTCGCCCACGAAGAGGCGCACGATCTCCGCCGGCCGCGCGCCGAGCGCGAGGCGGACGCCCGTCTCGCGCGCCCGGCGCGTCACCGAGCAGGCCACCACCCCGTACAGCCCCACGCAGGCCAGCGCCAGCGCCAGTCCTCCGAAGGAGGCCAGCAGCGACGAGATCCCCCGGCGCTTGTCGGCCCTCTGCCAGAGAGTCTGTTCCATCGTGCCCAGGCGGGCCGGCGGAAGGTGGGCGTCGATCGCGCGCACCTCCTCGCGCAGCAGCGCCAGGGCCGCGGCCTCGCTCCCCTCGGCTCTGGCCAGCAGCGTCAGCTCGCTGCGGAAAGCGGGGCGCTGCAGCCAGGGGAGGTACACGAAGGGACGCGGACGGTCGGTGAAGTCGTCGTACTTGCCGTCGCTGGCCACGCCGATCACGGTGAGCGGCGCGGAGGCCGCGTCGCCCACCCGCAGAGTCCTGCCGACGGGGTCCTTCCCGGGCCAGAAGGTCCGCGCCAGCGTCTCGTTGACCACGGCCACCTCGGGGGCCCCCTGGCCGTCCTGGAAGGTGAAGCCCCGCCCCTGCGCCAGAGGGATGCGCAGCGTCTCGAAGAAGCCCGGCCACACGTCGGAGAAGTGCACCATCGCCGCGCCGTCGTCCCCCGCGACCTCGGGCCAGGCCGCGGTCCCGGCCATGGTGCCGCTGAGCGGCGTGACGCTGGCCAGGGTGGCCGCCGAGACGCCGGGAAGCCCGGCCACCCGGGACAGGAGCCTGCGGCCGAGATCGGCGGAGGCGTCGCGCCCGTATCCCAGCAGCCCCGGATCGAAGGAGACCGACACGACCCCCCGCGGATCGAAGCCCGGGGACTCGGCCAGCGCCATCCCGAGACTGCGCAGGAGCAGCCCCGAGGCGATCAGGAGCGCCGAGGAGAGGGCGATCTGGCCGACCACCAGCGCCCCCTGCAGGCGCGAGCGCCCCACCGCGCGGCCGAACAGGCGCGCTTCCTGCTTGATGGCGGCGGCCGCCTCGCGCCGCGTCGCGGTCCAGGCCGGGGCCAGGCCGAAGGCCAGGCCGGCCAGCGCGGAGATCCCCGCGGCGTAGACGAAGACGCGGGCGCCGGGCGCGGCCAGCGCCGCGAGTCCGGACGGCGCGCCCTCGATGGAAAGGGCGGCCTCCAGCCCCCAGACAGCCAGCACCAGGCCGGCGCCCCCGGAGACGAGCGCCAGCAGCACGCTCTCGGTGAGGAGCTGCCGGATGAGCCTCCCGCGGGAGGCTCCCAGCGCCATCCTCACGCCGATCTCGCGGGCCCGCTCGGCGGCCCGTCCCAGCAGGAGGCCGGCCACGTTGGCGCAGGCGATCAGCAGCACGGCGCCGGTCACCGCGAGCAGCAGGGCGCCGACGGCCACCACCTCCCCGCGTCCCTCGGGGGACACCGCCCCCCGGATCGGCGACACCGCCAGCGTGAACCCTTCGTGGGACTCCGGGTGGTCGCGCTCCTGCCGCGCGGCAAGGGCGGTCATGGCCGCGGCGGCCTGACGGCGATCGACCTGAGGAGCGAGCCTCCCCACCAGCGTCAGGCGGCGGGCGTTGCGGCTGATCAGCAGTCCGGGCTCGGAAGGCAGCCCCCAGGCGTGCATCATCAGCGGGACCCACAGGTCGGCGGCCTCGCCGATCTCGAGCCCGGAGAAGCCCTCCGGAGCGATCCCCACGACGGCGAAGGAGCGGCCGTTGAGGGTGATCGACGCGCCGACGACGGCGGGATCGGAGCCGAAGCGGCGCTTCCAGAGCGCGTGGCTCAGGACGGCCACGGGCCGGGCGCCGGGGGAGACGTCCTCTTCCGGGAGGAAGGCGCGGCCGGCGAAGGGGCGCAGGCCGAGCAGCCGGAAATAGCTCCCGGACACGAGCTGGCCGTTCACCTGCTCCGGGCCGGCCTCGGTGGTGAGGGCCATGGTCCCCCCGGCGTAGGCGGCCAGCTCCGAGAAGACCTCCGCCCCGTCACGCAGGTCGGCGTAGTCCAGGAACGAGACCTGCCCGCTGGCCCGGCCCAGGCGGGAGACGGCATGGACCCAGACCAGGCGGCCGGGGTCGGCGACCTCGGGAGGACGCAGCAGCGCCGCGTCGAAGAAGCTGATGATGGCGGTGTTGCCGCCGATGCCCAGGGCCAGCACCAGCACCGCGGCGAAGGTGAAGCCGGGACGCCGCGCCAGCATGCGGGCCCCTCCACGCAGGTCGAGGATCAGGTCGTCGATCATCGCTTTCCTCCCACCGCCTCCGTGGAGGCGATCCATCCGTCCTGGAGCTGCACGATGCGGTTGCCGTAGGCGGCGTTGGCCTCCGAATGGGTCACCTGCACGATGGTCGTCCCTTCCTCGTTGAGGCGGCCGAACAGCTCCATGATCTCCTTGCCCTGGGCGGAGTGCAGGTTGCCGGTGGGCTCGTCGGCCAGGATCACGCGCGGGCTGCCCACCAGGGCCCGGGCCACCGCCACGAGCTGCTGCTGTCCGCCGGAGAGCTGCGAGGGGTAGAGATCTTTCTTGCCCACGATGGCGAACCGGTCGAGCGCGTCGGCCACCAGCGCGGCGCGCTGGGAGGACTTCATCGTCTTGTAGGAGAGGGGGACCTCCAGGTTCTCGGCGACGGTCAGGTTGTCCAGCAGGTGGTAGCTCTGGAAGACGAAGCCGATGTTGTTCTTGTTGAGCTCGGCTCGCTGCCGGCGGCCCAGCGCGTGCACCGGCTGGCCCATGAACTCGTACTCCCCGGCCCACGCCGCGTCGAGCATCCCCAGGATCGCCAGCAGCGTGGACTTGCCCGCTCCCGACGGTCCCATGATGGTGAGGAAGTCTCCTGCCTGGATGTCCAGGGTGATGCGGCGCAGCACGTAGGTGCGCCCCGCCCCCGTGTCGTAGTGCTTCTCGACGTCCTTGAGCCGGATGATCGCCTCGGTCATCGCCGTCCTCAGTCCTGCCGCAGCGCGGCCACGGGGTCCACGCGGGCCGCCCGCCGGGCGGGGACCCAGCAGGCCAGCCCGGCCACCGCCGCCAGCACGGCCACGATGCCGGCGTACGTGCCGGGGTCGGCGGGGCTCAAGCCCCCGAGCAGGCCGGTCATCAGGCGGGTGATCCCCAGGGCCGCTCCCAGACCGAAGCCCATCCCCGCCGCCAGCAGGCCCAGCCCCTGGCGCAGGACCAGCCGCACGATGTCCGCCGGCTTCGCTCCCAGCGCCACGCGCACGCCGATCTCGCCGGTGCGCTGGCTCACCATCCCGGCGATCACGCCGTACAGCCCGACCCCCGCAAGCAGCAGCGCCACGCCCGAGAGCAGGCCGAGGATCTGGGCCATCGCCCGCGGGCCCGCCATGCGGGCCTCGATGTGTCCGGTCATGGCGGTCACCGCGTGGACGGGAAGCTCGGGGTCGACGCTCCAGACGGCGGCGCGCACATCGTCGATGAGGTCCAGCGGCTTGCCCTGGGTGCGCACCACCAGGTGCAGCGCGGCCTCGCCGGCCTGCGACTGCGGCCAGTAGACTTCAGGTCTGGGCGGATCGACCAGGTTGCGGTGCTTCACATCGGCCACCACGCCGGCGATCACCCTCCACGAAGCCGACGCGCTGCGGGAGGGGCGCACCCGGCGGCCGACCGGATCCTCGCCGGGGAAGTGGCGGCGGGCCAGGGTCTCGTTCACCAGCACCACCGGCTGAGAGCCCTCCGTGTCCCGCTCGTCGAACCCCCGCCCCGAGCGCAAGGGGATCCCCATGGTCTCCAGGTAGCCGTCGTCGATGATCAGCATCCCCACCGTCGGGTCCTCCACGCCGTGCTCCGTGACGCGTCCCTCGATGCCGAGGTCCACCCACGAGTTGCTCCCCGAGAGGGGCAGCGTGGTGACCGCCCCGGCAGCCGTCACGCCGGGGAGGGACCGGACGGCGAGCAGCGCGCCGTCGAAGAAGGCGGCGCGCGCGGCATCGGAGGAGTACCGCGCCTCGGGGAGATCGAGGCGCAGGGTGAGCAGACGCGACGGATCGAAGCCCAGGTCGGCGTTCTGCACCCGCACGAACGATCGGACCATCAATCCGCCGCAGGCCAGGACCACGAGGGCCAGGGCGACCTCTGCGACCACCAGCCCCCGCAGAAGGCGTCTGCGGCTCCGGCCGCCCAGCACGCGCGTTCCCTCCTTGAGCGCCTCACCCGCGTCGCGCCGGGTCGATTGCAGCGCCGGGGCCAGGCCGAACACGACCCCCGTTGCCAGGGAGAGCCCCAGCATGTAGACAAGGACCACCGGGTCGAGCGACAGCTCGTCGATGCGCGGGGTGCCGGCGGGGGCGATGGAACGGATCCCGTCCACCCCCCACAGCGCCACCAGGATCCCCGCGGTGCCGGACACCAGCGCCAGCAGGAGGCTCTCCGCCAGGAGCAGCCGCATCAGCCGGCCGCGCCCCGCCCCCAGGGCCAGCCTCACCGCGATCTCCCGGCCCCGGGCTGCGCCTCTGGCCAGCAGCAGGTTGGCCACGTTGGCGCAGGCGATCAGCAGGACGAAGCCGGCCGCCAGGAGCATCAGCACGAGCGCCGCCCGGGCCTGGCTGCCGTAGATCTCCTCGTGCAGGGGGACCAGCAGCACCGACCACCCCCGGTTGCCCGGCTCGCGCGCCGCGATGGCCTCGGCCACCGAGGCCAGCTCCGCGCGGGCGGATGCGAGCGACACCCCCTCGGCCAGCCTTCCCAGGGCGCGGAAGGAATGCTGTCCGCGCGGCTGCAGCGCCAGGTCGCGGGCCATCGGCACCAGCAGGTCGCTGTCCTCGTACAGGAGGTTGAACCGCTCCGGCAGCACGCCGACGACGGTGCGCGGCAGGCCGTCCACCACCACCGGCGACCCGATGATCCCGGGATCCCCGCCGAACCGCCTCGTCCAGAAGGCGTGGCCCAGGATCGCCGCGGGCGGCGCCCCGGGGCGGTCCTCTTCGGGGAGGAAGAACCGCCCCAGCGCGGGACGGGCGCCGAGCAGCTCCAGGAGGCCCCGTGACAGGGTCACCCCGCCGACGCGCTCGGGCTGTCCCGATCCGGTCACCGTGAAGCCTCCCCGCACGTACACCTCCAGCGCGTCCAGCGTCCGGCTCTCCGCCTTCCAGTCGGCGGCGTTGGAGAGCGCGACCGAGGTCTCGCTCAGCCCGCGCTCCGCGTTGGTCTCCCAGATCTGCACCAAGCGCCCGGTTTCGGGGTAGGGGAGGGGACGCAGCAGAAGCGTGTGCACGACGCTGAAGACGGCGGCGTTGGCCCCGATCCCCAGCGCCAGGGTGATCACCGCCACGGCGGTGAAGCCGGGGCTGGCGGCGAGCCGCCGCCCGCCGAAGCGGACCTCCTGGAGCAGGTTTCGCACCGAGGCCTCCTAGTCCTCTCGCAGGGCGGAGAGGGGATTGACCCGCGTGGCGCGGCGCGCCGGGATCCAGGTGGCAAGCCAGGCCGCGCCGGCGAGCAGGCATGTGGTGGCCGCGTAGGTCAGAGGATCGGTGGGGGCGACGGCGAACAGGAGCCCGGTCATGAGCCGGCTCAGCCCCCAGGCCACCAGCAGGCCGGCGGCCACCCCGGCCAGGGCGGGACGCATCCCCTGCCAGGTGACCAGCGCCATCACGTCGCGCGGCCTGGCGCCGAGCGCCATGCGGATGCCGATCTCGCGCGTGCGCTGAGAGACGCCGAAGCTGACCGTCCCGTAGATGCCGACTCCGGCCAGCAGCAAGGCGAGGGCGGCGAAGACCGCCAGCAGGCGGGAGCCGAAGCGGGCCCCGGCGATCGATCGGCTGAACGCTTCGTCCATGGTCAGGACGTCGGCGACGGCCAGCTCCGCGTCCAGAGCCGCGATGGACGCACGGAGCTGCGTGAGGGCCGATCGGGGGTCCCCCTGCGTGCGCAGCACCAGGGACATCGAGCGCCAGGGGTTCTGGCGGTGCGGCACGTAGGCGACGGCGCGCGGCTCGTCGCTGACGTCGAACCATCGCACGTCGCCGACCACCCCCACCACTTCGCGGTAGAGGTTCTCGTCGCGCCAGGAGCGGATCCGGCGGCCCAGGACCTTGCCGTCCGGGAACATCTGGCGGGCCATCTTTTCGCCGAGCACGATGACCGGCTGGGACGAAGACGTGTCCTGCTCGGTGAACAGCCGCCCTTCGATCAGCCTCAGGCCGAGCGTCTCGAAGTATCCCGGGGTCACCACGCTCCATTGTCCCGACTGGGAGGGGCCCGCGGGGGGCTCGGGCCAGCCTTCGGCCAGGAACGACCGCCCCAGGTAGAAGCCGCCTCCGCCCAGCGGCAGGGCCGAGGCGGCGCCGGCGCGCACCACGCCCGGCAGCGCCGCGGCGTGCTCCACCGCCCGTTGGAGGAAGCGGGAGGAGTCCTCGTCGCCGGGGTACCTGGCGTCGGGCAGGCTGAGCCCCGCGGTGAGAAGGTTGCCCGGGTGGAAGCCCGGGTCCGCGTGATGGAGGCGATCCAGGCTGCGGACCATCAGGCCCGCGCCCACCAGCAGGGCCAGGGAGAGCGAGACCTCGGCCAGCACCAGGGCCGCCCTGGTCCTGGCACCCCGTCGCCCGCCCGACTGGCGCGGCCCGGCTTCCTTGAGCGACTCGGCCGCGCTTCCGCGGCCGGCGTGCAGCGCGGGCGCGGCGCCCGACAGCAGCGCCGCCGCCAGGCAGGCGAAGGTCGTGAACAGAAGGACCGGCAGGTTGAGGCCGGCCGACCGCAGCCCGGGGACGGCGTCGGGGGCCCCGGCCAGGAGGAGATCGATCCCCCAGAACGCCAGCAGCGCCCCGGCCGCCCCTCCACCGGCCGACAGGAGGAGGCTCTCCGACAGCATCTGGACGGCGAGGCGGAGCCGACCCGCCCCGAGGGCGGAGCGGATGGCCATCTCGCGCTCCCGCGAGCCGGCCCGCGCCACCGAGAGATTGGCCACGTTGACGCACGCGATGAGCAGGACGAAGGCGACCGCCCCGAGCAGCAGCAGGAGCGTGCGGCGCGCGTTGCGCCCGACCATGTACTCCCGCAGCGGCAGCGCCGCGTACTCTGAATGGGCCTTGCTCTCCGGGTTCTCCGCCTGCACCCGCAGGGCCATGGCCTCCAGGCGCGCCCGCGCCTGCTCCGGCGGGAGGCCCGGGGCGAGGCGCGCCACGGCCTGCCAGATGCAGTTGTCGCGGCGCAGGACCCATGCGGGGGGCGAAGGGCCGAACTGGAGCGGCGTCCAGGCCTCCGGCGTCCCCGGCCATACGGACTCCGCCGGCATGATCCCCACCACGGTGTAGGGCTCCCCGTCCAGGCGCACCGTCGAGCCCACCACGGCCGGATCGGCGCCGAAGCGGCGGCGCCACAGGGCGTCCGACAGCACCGTCACGCGCGGGCCGCCCGGGAGGTGCTCCGGGGGGAGGAAGGAGCGCCCAAGCGCCGGGGCGGCCCGCATGACGGTGAAGTAGTCCTCGGAGACGATCAGTCCGATGATCCTCTCCGGCTGGCCGTCTCCGGCCATGTCCAGGGACTGCCCCGCGAAGACGGAGACGCTCTCGAACAGCTCCTTGTCCCGCCGCCAGTCCTCGTAGTCGAGCCAGGAGACGTTGCCCCGCTCGACCCCGCGCCTGGCGTCGGTGACCACCGGGACCACCAGCCCCTCGGCGTCGCTCACCGGCAGAGGAGCCACCAGCACCGCGTGCACGGCGCTGAAGATCGCGGTGCAGGCGCCGATCCCGAGCCCCAGGGTCAGGATGGCGGCCGCGGCGTAGCCGGGGGAGCGCGCCAGGGCGCGCGCCGCCATCCGCAGATCGGCGGGGACGAAGCTCATCCCCCGACCTCCACGGTCTCTTCGACCACGCGGCCGTCGAACAGGTGGACGGTGCGATCGGCGTGGCGGGCGAACCGGGGATCGTGGGTGACCATGCAGATGGTGGCGCCGCCGCGGTGCAGCTCGCGCAACAGCTCCATCACCGCCTCGCCGTTGCGCGAGTCGAGGTTGCCGGTGGGCTCGTCGGCCAGCAGGATGAGGGGCTTGCCCACGAGGGCCCTGGCCACGGCCACGCGCTGCTGCTGCCCGCCGGAGAGCTGGCTCGGCAGGTGCCGCGCGCGGTGGGCCATCCCCACCCTCTCCAGGGCGGCGTTCACCATGGACGTGCGCTCGGAAGCGCGGGTGCCCCGGTAGGTGAGAGGCAGCTCCACGTTCTCGAAGACGGTGAGGTCGCCGATCAGGTTGAAGCTCTGGAAGATGAAGCCGATGTCGCGGTTGCGGATGCGGGCGCGCTCCGACAGGCTGAGTCCCTGCACCGGCTGGCCGTCGAGGAGGTAGGTCCCTTCGGTGGGGGAGTCGAGCAGCCCCAGGATCGACAGGAGGGTCGACTTGCCGCAGCCCGACGGGCCGCCGATGGAGACGTACTCTCCGGAGCGGATCTCCAGGTGGATGCCGGCGAGGGCATGGGTCTCCACCTCCTCCGTGTAGAAGACCTTGGTGACACCGTCGAGGCGGATCAGGGCCTGCTGCTGCTCGCTCATCGTGGGCGGCTCCTTCTTCTCGGTCATCGTGTGAGACGGACTTTGTCGAAGGCGTCCCATGCCGACATGTCGGAGAGGATGACGCTGTCTCCCTCGGCGAGACCCTCCAGGATTTCGATGGTGTTCACGGAGCTGCGCCCCAGCTTCACCTGCAAGCGGGACGCCGTGCTCCCCGGCGGATCGACTTTGAACAGCCCGACGGTGGAGTGCTCCTGGCCGAAGGCGGGCCGCCGGACGAACAGCACGTTCTCGAGCCGCTCCAGCTCGATGGTGCCGTCCACGCTCAGGTCGGGGCGGGCCCCTCGGGGCAGCGGTCCTTCCAGCGCCACGTCCACGGTCACCGTGCCGTTCTGCACCGCCGGATCGATGCGGGTGACGCGCCCCGCCACGATGCCGTTGCGCGTGTCGATGGAGGCCACCTGCCCGATCAGGATGTCCCGGGCCTGGGTCTCGGCGATCCGCACCTCGGCCTTGAGCCGGCCCGGCTCGGCCACCCGCGCCAGGTTGGCCCCGGGCTGAACCCTCTGCCCGACCTCCACCGGCACCTGCTGCAGCACCCCCTGGCGGCCTGCGCGCACCTTGAGCCCCTCCAGCTGCGCCCGGCGCAGGCGGCTGGCGGCCCGCAGGCGGTCCACGCGCGCCTGCTGCACGGCGAGCTGCGCCTGGGCCGCCTCGGAGCTGATGGCCAGCCGCTGCGCCTCGATGTCGGCGCGGGTCCCCAGCTCCTCCACCCGCACGCGGGAGAGCTTGAGGGTCAGCTCGGCGATGAGGCCGTCCCGGGCGAGCTGCTCGTCGGCCTCCGCCTGCAGGCGGGCCTGGTTCCGCTCCGACTGCACCGAGGCGGCGGCGGCGCGCTGGGTGAGCAGCTGGCTCTCGAGCTGGATGCGCAGATTGGTCAGCTCCGCCTCGCCGGCCGCCAGCTCGGACGCCGCGTCCTGGGCGGCCAGCTCCAGCTCCGGGTTGCTCAGCTCGATCAGGATGGTGTCGGCATGCACCTCGCTTCCGGGCAGGACCAGGATTCTCTCCACGCGCCCCTCGGAGGCCGCGGGGATCCACTGGATGGCCTCGGGGACCAGCGTCCCGGAGCCGCGCACCTGGCGCAGCATGGGGCCGCGCTTGACCGTGTCGAGCCACAGCGTCGCCTGCTCGACGGCCGGCGCGGCCGGCTCGAGACGCGAGAGGCCGAGGGTGATGAGGGTGACCCCCAGGAGCCCGCCTCCTCCGTAGAGCGCCCGGCGCATCCTCTTGCGGCCGGGAGGGATGTTGCGCTGGATGTCCATGCCTCCTCCTCGGGGCACTGCTTAGTCAAGTCCCGTACCAGGTGGCCCCGGCCAGCCAAACATCGCCTGCTCAGACACATGCGGTCCGGGAGCGCCCGGCGGGGCCGTGGCGCGGTGTCCGCGGCCGGGACCGTCCGTCCCACAACCGGACACGTGGTACCCTCCCGCCATGACCTGGACCGGGCGCGCAGCGGCGGTGGCGCAGGATCTCGCCCTCGGCCTTCTGGCCGGGGGGATCGCCGGGGCGGCGCTCTGCGCGACCGTCCTGTTCCAGGCCGCCCCCAGCCGGGAGGTGGCCGGAGACGTCGGCAACGCCATCTTCCGGCCGCTGGGGCTGGCGGCGTTCGCCTTGTCGCTCGTCCTGCTGGCGGCGCGTTGGGTGCTCAGGCTGCAGCGGCCGGCGAGCCTTCCCGGCACCCCGCCGGCGCCGTCGCTGATCCTGCCGCTGGCCGCCTGCCTGCTGTCCGGGACGCTGGCTTTCTACGTCACCCCGGTCATGACCGCCCTGTGGGAGTCGGCTCCGCACGATCCCTCGGGAGGCGGGCTGATGGGAGAGGACAGGAGCCGCTTCATGCGGCTGCATGGCCTGGGGAACCTTCTCTACCTCTCGCTCCTGACCCTGTCCGCGGCGGGGATCGCGGCCGGCGCCCTGAGGAGGACCAGGCCTTCAAACCCGGACTAGCGCGGCGGGCGCGGGATGCCGCCCGAAAGCTCCCTGCGGCCGAGGGCGAGCGCCGCGATCCCCAGCGCCAGCCCGCTTCCGAACAGCCCCCAACGGAACGGTCCGGGAAGGCGCTGCTCCAGCGCCACGCGATGGTCGGCCACGAACGACAGCAGCACCAGCGCTCCGCCCGCCAGCGCCAGCCCCCACGCCAGACGGCTGAAGCCGAGCGCCGCCCCCCGCGCGCGCGCCGCCAGCAGGATCCAGCTCCCGGCGATCAGCCCCACGCTGACCAGCACCGGCGCCAGCACGGGACCGATCCAGGGGACCGGGATCAGGAAGAGGATGTCCCAGGTGAGCAGGGACGGCGGCCATCCCAGGATCACGTAGAGCCAGATGTAATAGAAGATGTCCCAGACGCCGAACAGGAAGCAGAAATGCAGGAACCGCTCCCATCGGTCGGTCCCCGAGAGCCGGGCCACCGCCCAGAGCATGACCACCGTGGCCGCCTCCCGGCCGATCTCCACCGCGGCCATCCAGTCGACGATGATGGTGATGGGGAAGTCGAAGCCTTGGGGGTAGTAGATCTGCCGCAGGTAGACCACCACCGCCGCTTCCAGGTAGGCCATGGCCACGGCGAAGCTCCCCAGCCCCGCGAGCGCCCGGCGGGTCATTCCCCGGGCGCCTCTCCCGCCAGGTAGGCGTCCACCTCGATCTCGATCAGCATGGCGGGATCGATCAGGCGGCTCACCTCCACCATGGTCGCGGCGGGCCGGACGGAGCCGAAGACCTCGCCGTGGGCGCGCCCCGCGTCCTGCCAGAGCGAGATGTCGGTGATGAAGATGCGCGTGCGGACCACGTCGGCCATCGTGGCCCCCGCCGCGCGCAGCGCCGCCTCGACGTTTCGCAGCGCCTGCCCCGTCTGGGCGTAAACGTCCCCTTCGCCCACCAGGCGCCCGTCGGGCCCCAGGGCCGTCGTCCCGGAGACCCAGACGTGCCGCCCGCGGCGCACCGCCCGGCAGTACCCGACGATCGGCTCCCAGGGGGCGCCCGAGGAGATGTTGCGGCGATCCATGGCGTCCCTCCGCGCGCGCCGGACCGCGCGCGCCGCAATGATACAATCACCGCATGCCGCACGTGCCGTCCGGCGACGCCGCGGTCGCCGCGCGCTCGCTGGTCAAGCGGTACGGCGCCGTGGAAGCCCTGCGAGGGATCGATCTGTCCATCCCGCCGGCGTCGTTCTTCGGCCTGCTGGGGCCCAACGGCGCGGGCAAGAGCACGCTCATCCACATCCTGACCGGGCTGGCCACTCCCACCTCGGGGAGCGCCCACGTCCTGGGGCGCGACGTGGTGAGGGAGTACCGCGCCGCGCGGCGGCTCATCGGAGTCGCCCCTCAGGAGCTCAACTTCGATCGCTTCTTCTCCATCCTGGACATCCTGGCCTACCAGGGGGGCTACTTCGGGCTCTCCCGGGCCCGAGCCAGGCAACGGGCGGGGGAGCTGCTCCAGCGGCTCGGACTGTGGGAGAAGCGCCACGAGAAGATCACGCGGCTTTCGGGAGGGATGAAGCGCCGGCTGATGATCGCCAAGGCGCTGGTGCACGACCCGCCCATCGTCATCCTGGACGAGCCGACCGCCGGGGTGGACGTGGAGGTGCGCCGGACTCTGTGGGACTACTGGCTCGGCATGAACGCCGCCGGCAAGACCATCGTCCTCACCACCCACTACCTGGAGGAGGCGGTGGCGCTCTGCCGCACGCTGGCCGTGATCGACCTGGGGGAGATCATCGCCTCGGGGCCGACCGACGACGTCGTGCGCCAGGCCGGAGGGGACCTGAGCCGCTACTTCCTCAAGGAGCGCCGCGGCGGCGTGAGGGGGCTCTCGGCGTGACGCCGGGGCCGGACCTGGCCGGGTTCCTGACGCTGCTGCGGCGGGAGACCTACCGCTTCATCGTCCTTCCCAACCAGACGATCGTCCCCCCGCTGGTGAGCGCCGTCCTGTACGTGCTCATCTTCGGCTACGCCATCGGCTCGCGCATCGCGGAGGTGGGGGGCGCCCCCTACATCGTCTACATCTTCCCCGGACTGGTGATGATGAACGCCATCAACGGAGCGTACGCCAACACCACGACCTCGCTCTTCATCGCCCGCAACGAGCTGTTCATCCAGGACCTGCTGGTGTCGCCCCTGTCCCACTGGGAGATGGTGCTCGCCTACACCCTGGGAGGCGCGGCGCGCGGCGTGCTGGTGGGAGCGGCCACCCTGCTGGTCGGCTGGGGGATCCTGGTGGTGCACGTCCACTCGGTCGCCGCCACCCTTTTCTTCCTGGCCGTCAGCTCGCTGGCCTTCGCCGCCCTGGGGAACATCGTGGGGCTGTGGGCGGAGCGGTGGGACGATGTGGCCATCTGCCTCAACTACGTGGTGACGCCGCTGGTGTTCCTGGGCGGAGTCTTCTATTCGATCGAGATGCTGCCCGGAGGGTGGCGCGAGGCGAGCCGGCTCAATCCGATCTTCTTCCTGGTGAGCGGCTTCAGGCACGGCATCCTGGGAGCGGCGGACGCCAAGCCGGCTCTCTGCGCGGCGGTGGGGACGGCGCTTTTCGGGGTGCTGTTCGCGGCGGCGGTGGCCTTGTTCCGGAAAGGCTACAAGCTGAAAGCGTGACCGACGATCACCCTGTCTTGACCCCGCCAGACTTCTCGGGGTTATGGGCAGGATGACCGTCGGATCCTCTTCCGGCCGGGGACGCAGCGTCCATCCACAAGGAATGGTAGCGCACCGGGCGAGGCTCGCAAATCAACTTTTCTTGAACTGCTCCTGCTCGGTGGAACCGTCCATGCTCAGGATGGAGGAGGCTCCGCCGGTGGCCACCTGGGTCACCTCGTCGAAGTAACCCGTGCCCACGAACTCCTGGTGGCGGATCGCCTCGTAGCCCTGCTTCTCCGCTTCGAACTCCTTCTGCTGCAGCCGCGCGTAGGCGGTCATCCCTTCGGTGCCGTAGTCGCGCGCGAGCTGGTACATGCTGAAGTTCAGGGCGTGGAAGCCCGACAGCGTGATGAACTGGAACTTGAACCCCATGGCGCCGAGCTCCTTCTGGAACCGGGCGATGGTGGCGTCGTCGAGGTGCAGCTTCCAGTTGAACGATGGCGAGCAGTTGTAGGCCAGCAGCTTGTCCGGGAAGCTCTTGTGCACGGCCTCGGAGAAGACTCGGGCTTCCTGGAGATCCGGCTTGCCCGTCTCGAACCAGAGCAGGTCGGCGTAGGGAGCGTAGGCCAGCGCGCGGGCGATGGCCGACTCCACCCCTTTGCGGATGCCGTAGAAGCCTTCGTGCGTCCGCTCCCCGGTGAGGAACTGATGGTCGTAGGGATCGATGTCGCTGGTGAGCAGCGACGCGCTGTTGGCATCGGTGCGGGCGATGAGCACGGTGTCCACGCCGCAGACGTCGGCCGCCAGGCGCGCGGCCACCAGCTTGGTGACGAACTCGCGCGTGGGCACCAGCACCTTGCCGCCCAGATGCCCGCACTTCTTCACCGAGGCGAGCTGATCCTCGAAGTGCACGCCGGCGGCGCCGTCCTCGATCATGTCCTTCATGATCTCGAAGGCGTGCAGCGGGCCGCCGAATCCGGCCTCGGCATCCGCCACGATGGGGGCCAGCCAGTAGGTGCCGTGGTCCCCCTTCATGTGGTGGATCTGATCCGCGCGCAGCAGGGCGTTGTTGATGCGTCGGATCAGGTAGGGGACGCTGTCGCTGGGGTAGAGGCTCTGGTCGGGGTACATGTGCAGGGAGTTGTTGTTGTCCGCGGCGACCTGCCATCCGCTGGCGTAGATCGCCTTGAGCCCGGCGCGCACGTGCTGGATCGCCTGGTTGCCGGTGATGGCGGACAGCACGTGGACGTAGGGCTCCTCGGTCAGCAGCTTCCACAGGCGCGCCGCCCCCAGTCTGGCCACCGAGTACTCGATGTCGATGGAGCCCCGGAGCCTGTAGACGTCCTCCGCCGTGTAGGGACGCGTGATCCCCCTCCACCTGGGCGCCGTCTTCCACTCCGTGGTCGTCTTGATCACGAATGCGCTCTTTTCCATTCTCGCTCCTGTGGGAAGACTCGTTCAGTCCAAGTGCTGGTCAGCGGCCAGCGTCAGGAACTCGGGGAACTCCGGAGCCAGCGACATCTCCTCGAAGAGCTTCGAGGCCAGGTCGAGACGCGCCAGCCCCGACGGCATGCGCGACACCTCGTCGGCGATCGTCTCGCGCACCCGTTGGGGAGTGACCGCGGGACCCTCGGCCAGCCGGGCCCCGTGCCTCGCCCACTGCCAGACCTGGGAGCGGGATATCTCGGCGGTGGCGGCGTCCTCCATCAGATGGTAGAGAGGGACGCACCCCACGCCCCGCAGCCAGGCCTCCAGATACTGGATGCCGACGCGAACGTTGACCCGCAACCCTTCCTCGGTGATGCGGCCGTCGGGGATGGCCAGCAGGTCCTCCGCGCCGACCCGCACGTCCTCACGCTTCACGGCGATCTGGTGGGGCGTCTTCATGTGGCGGTCGAAGATCTCCTTGGCCACAGGGATGAGCCCGGGGTGGGCGACCCACGTGCCGTCGTGCCCGGCGCGCACCTCGCGCAGCTTGTCGTCGCGCACCCGCGCCAGGGCCGCTTCGCTCGCCGCCGCGTCGTTCTTGATGGGGATCTGCGCGGCCATGCCGCCCAAAGCGTGCACGCCGCGCCGGTGGCAGGTCTTGATCAGGAGCTTCACGTAGGAGTCGAGGAAGGTCCTGTCCATGGTGATCTGCGAGCGGTCGGGGAGCAGGAAGTCCGGCCGGTGGCTGAACTTCTTGATGAAGCTGAAGATGTAGTCCCAACGCCCGCAGTTGAGCCCCGCGGAATGCCGCCGCAGCTCGTAGAGGATCTCGTCCATCTCGAAGGCGGCCAGGATGGTCTCGATGAGCACCGTGGCGCGGATGGTCCCGACGGGGAGCCCGACGGTCTCCTGGGCGCGCACGAAGACGTCGTTCCAGAGGCGCGCCTCGACGGCGCTCTCCATCTTGGGAAGGTAGAAATAGGGGCCGGTGCCGCGCTTCACCTGCTCGCGGGCGTTGTGGAAGAAGAAGAGCCCGAAGTCGAACAGCGATGCGGAGACCGGAGCGCCGTCGAGCAGGGCGTGCTTCTCGACCATGTGCCAGCCGCGCGGCCGGACCATCAGGGTGGCGCGCTTGGGGTTCAGGGCATAGCGCTTCCCCTCGGGACCGACGTGGACCAGGGTGCCCCGGACCGCCTCGGCCAGGTTGACCTGCCCCTCCACCACGTTGCGCCAGGTGGGGGAGTTGGCGTCCTCGAAATCGGCCATGAAGACGTTGGCGCCGGAGTTCAGCGCGTTGATGATCATCTTGCGGTCGACGGGGCCGGTGATCTCCACCCTGCGGTCGAGCAGGTCGTCGGGAGGAGAGGCGGCGCGCCAGTCCGACTCGCGGATCCCGCGGGTCTCCGGGGGGAAGCCGGGGAGCCGCCCCTGGCGGATCTCCTCCTGCCTGCGGCGGCGGCGGTCGAGAAGCTGCCTGCGCGCCGGCTCGAACTCGCGGGCGAGCTTGGCCACGAACCCGAGCGCGCCGGGAGTCAGGACGTGCTCACCGCCGGCGACGGACCCGCCCCGCAGTTCGATCTCGGAACCCATCTCACCTCCCGTGGCGTGGATGCAGACACTGTAGCAGCAGGCCCCGCCGCAGGAGCGGCGGCACAGGACAGGCATAATCTGGGGAGGCCCGGAAGGGGTGTCAAATACCGCGGCCGGCGCGGGCATCCAGGCGGCGCCCATCGAGGAAGCGCCGGAGCGCCTCGGCCCGCCTGCGGCGTGACGTTGTCTGCGAGCCGCGCCCTGGACGGCTTCCCTGGAGCCTGCTCCCCGCTCTCCCCGCCCTAGTCGGTCCCGGCCGGCCGGGGCGCCGGCGGACGCCGCACGGCCGCCTTCGCCGCCTGCACGATGGCGCGGCGGATGTCGAGGCTGAGGCTGAACATCGCCGGCACCACGAAGATGGTGAAGACCGTGGACAGGACGAGCCCTCCCAGCACCACGCTCCCCAGGCCCCGGTAGAGCTCCGATCCCGCGCCCGGGAACAGCACCAGGGGCAGCATCCCGATCACCGAGGCCGCCACGCTCATGAAGATGGGCCGGATGCGCGTGCCGGTGGCCTCGCGGATGGCGTCACGCGGGTTCATCCCGTCCTCCTTCATATGGATCAGGGACTGGTGCACGATGAGGATGGCGTTGTTCACCACCGTCCCCACCAGGATGATGAACCCCAGCATGGTCAGCACGTCCATCGGCTGGTAGGCGATGAAGGCGTTGACCGCCGCCAGCCCCAGGATCCCCCCCAGCCCCGCCAGCGGCACGCTGAACATGATGACGAAGGGGTACAGGAACCCCTCGAACAGCACGGCCATCAGGAGGTACGTGATGATGACCGCCAGGATGAAGTTCCAGAACAGCGCGCGACCCGTCTGCTCCAGCTTGTCGGCGCTGCCGCTCAGATAGACCTGGTACAGCCCCCCCAGCCGCCCGGACGCCCGCATCGGATCCAGGATCGACGCGTTGATGGTGTCCATCGCGGCCTGCATCGGCACGTTCTGCGGCGGACTGACCTGGATGGTGATGGTGCGCTGCCGCTCGCGCCTGCGGATCTCCACGGGACCGCTCTCCACCGACAGCTCGGCCACCGACCCCAGCGTGACCAGCTCGCCTCCGGCGGTGGCGATGGGCATCTGCTCCAGAAGGTGCGTGCGGTAGGCGAAGCTCCCGTTGTCCCCCTTCACCACCAGATCGATCTCCCGCCCCTGGTTCCGGTAGTCGCTCACCTTGGCCCCGTCCACCAGCGCGTTGACCGCGAAGCCCAGCTCGCGGTTGGACACCCCCAGCTCGGCGGCGCGCCGCCGGTCCGTCACCACGTGCAGCTCCGGGTTGCCCAGATCCAGGCTGGGGATGGGACGCGCCTGCGCCCCGGGCAGCACCTCGTTGACCTTCATGAAGACCTCGGCGCCGCGGGCGATCAGCTCGGGAAGGTCCGGCCCCGAGATCTCGATGTCGACGGACCGCCCCTGCCCGATCCCTCTCTGGAAGATGCTCGCCTGGTTGATGAACCCTATGGAGCCGGGGATCTTCGCGTTGGCCTTCTGGAACTCCGGCAACAGCTCGGTCACCCGCTCCGGATCGTTCGCCCGCGCGCCCATGAAGGCCATGTTGTTCAGGGCCACGAAGAAGAAGCGCTGCAGCCCTCCGCCCGGCAGCGCCTCGGCCTCCGGCGAGCCTGCCGGGTGTCGCGACAGCGGTGCCGCGGCCTCTTTGTAGATGTCGTGCGCCGAGGTGACCTCGTCGAGGCTGTACCCCGGCGGAGGCAGGAGGATGCCGAACAGGAAGTTCTGGTTGCCCACCGGCAGGTACTCCCGCTGGGGGATGAGCATCCAGCTCAGCCCCAGCGGCACCGCCGCCAGCACCACGATCGTCCCCACCCGGCGCAGCGTGGTGGCGTTGATCCAGTCCACCGACTCGGTCATCCACACGTTGAGCCGCGCCGCCGTCCCGGCCAGCCCCCAGAGGTTGTGAAACCCCCGCCGGGACGCGTCCTCCTCCGCCGGATGGAGGATCTTGGCCGCCAGGGCGGGCACCACCGTGATCGACACCAGCAGGCTGAACAGCGCCGAGCAGCTCAGGGCCACGGCGATGTCGCCGAAGAGCTGTCCCGCCTCCTGCTCGATGAAGACCACCGGCACGAACACCGCCACGTTCACCAGCGTCGCCAGCAGCACCGCGCCCCAGACCTCCACCGTCCCCTCGTACGCCGCCTGGAAGCGGGGCTTTCCGAGCTGCCGGTGCCTGTAGATGTTCTCCAGGATGACGATGGTGTTGTCCACGGACATGCCCACCCCGAAGGCCATCCCGGCCAGCGAGATCACGTTGAGCGTCCGCCCGAACCACGACATCACCAGGAAAGCGCCGATGACGCTCAGCGGGATCGACAGCGTCACGATGAACGTGCTGTTCCAGCTCCTCAAGAAGAGCAGCAGCACGAGGACCGCCAGCAGCCCCCCTTGGTAGAGATTCTCCCGCAGCAGCCCGATGGCGCTGCGGATGTACTCCGTCTCGTCGTAGGCCTGGTAGAGCCGCAGCCCGCGGGGCTCCAGGAGCTGGGCGTTGATCCGATCCACCCGGGCCTTGAGCGCCTCCATCGTGTCCAGCACGTTGGCGCCCGTCTCGCGGATGGCGTTCATGGCCATCACCTGGCGCCCCTGGGCGAAGACCTTCGCCCCCGGCTTCTCGAAGCCCAGCTCCGCCCGCGCCACGTCGCGCAGGTAGACCGGCACGCCGTTGCGCACCGCCACCACGATGGCCTCGACGTCCTCGGGGGAACCGTACTCGCCGATGGTGCGCACCACGTAGCGCCGCTTCCCTTCGTCGAAGTCTCCGCCGCTGTGGTTGCGGTTCTCGCGCTCGATGGCCTGCCCCAGCTCCGAGAGCGTGATCCGGTGCGCCGCCAGCTTGGCCGGGTCGACGATCACGTGCAGCTCGTGCTCCCGCCCGCCGAAGACGTTCGACGCCGCGACCCCCGGGACCCGCTCGAACTCCGGCTTCACCTGGTCGTCCACGAAGTCGAACATCGTGGAGATGTCCCCCTCGAACCCCTTCTCCGGCGTGGGAGCGAGGATGAACCAGGCGATGGCGCTGGCGTTCTGATCCACGCTGCGGATGACCGGCTTCTCCGCGTCGCCGGGGTAGGACGGCACCTGCTCCAGACGGTTGTTGACCTTGAGCAGCGCCGCGTCGAGATCGGTCCCCGGCGGGAAGGTGAGGGTGATCGTCCCCGCGCTGTCGGAGCTGCTGCTCTCCATCTTGATCAGCCCCTCGAGCGACTTGAGCTGCTCCTCCTGCTCGTCGACGATCTCCCGCTCCACCTCGTGGGGGCTGGCGCCGGGCCAGAGGGTGGTGATGGTGACCTTGGGCTCCTCGACGTCGGGGGTGAGCTGCACCGGGAGGCGGAACAGGGCGATGGCGCCGAACAGCACGAGGAGGATGACCCCGACCGCGGTGCTGACGGGGTACCGGATGGAGCCCTGGATGAGGTTCACGGCAGCCGGTACTCCAGCAGCTCGCCGCGCACCGGCAGTCCGGGACGGAGGCGCTCGTTGCCGCGGGTGACCACCTTCTCTCCCGGCTTCAGCTCCCCCTCCACCGCCACCCAGTCTCCCACCCCCTGGCCGGGCGTCACCGCCACGAGCTGAGCCGTGCCGTCGTCGCCGATGCGGTAGACGAAGCGCTCGCGTCCCTGCGTCACCACCGCGTCCTTGGGCACCACCGTGGCCCGGTACGACTCGCCGGCGGGGAACGTCACGTGCGCCAGCATCCCCACCCCGATGCGCCCCTCCCGGTTGGGGATGGTGACCTTCAAGGGGAAGGTGCGGGCCTCAGGGTCCGCGCGCGGCACCACCGCGCTGACCCTGCCGGCCACCGACAGGCCCCCGAGCGACTCGAAGACCACCGCCGCCGCGGCTCCCGGGTTGAGGTTCGTGAAGAACCGCTCCGGCACCTCCACCCGCACCTCCAGGTCATCCAGCGCCAGAAGCTCGATCACCGGCCCGCCTTCCGCCAGCCACTGCCCGACCTCGGTCCTCTCCGACACCACCAGCCCCGCGAACGGCGCCCTGATGACCGACAGCTCCAGGTCCAGCCTGATGCGGGCGATCTGCGCCTGGAGGGTCTCCACGCGACCCTGCCAGGCGCTGAGGTCGTAGGTCGCGTTGTCCAGCTCCTGCTGCGCCACCACCTGCGACGCGGCCAGATCGCGGGCCCGGGCCAGGTTGATCTCCGCCAGCTTGAGACGCGACTCCGCCTCCTTGAGCTGCGCCGCGGCCGCTTGCAGCGCCAGCTCGAGGCTGGCCGTCCGCAGCCGCGCCAGGACCTGCCCCTTGCGGACCGTGTCCCCCTCGCGCGCTTCGAGCTTGGCCACCAGCCCCTCCACCTCCCCGGCCACCAGGCTGACCGTGCGCGATTCCACGGAGCCGGGAAGCTGGATGGTGCGCCTCACCGGATACTCCTTGGCCTCCGTGTAGCGGACCGGGCTGGGAGGCATCCCGCCGGGTCCCTGCGCCGGAAGGGACGACAGCGACGCCGCCGCGAACAGGACGGACAGGGCCGCCGGAAGGGCCACGGCCCGAAGGGAGCGCGGGAGCGCCGGCGCGCGCGCGCAGAGCCGGGGAGGGAGCCTCGAAGACCGTCTCATGACAGATTCTTACGGAGCCTTGCGCCTCGGGTTCGGAAGGGCGAGGGAAGGCGCAGGTTAGCACGCTGCCGGAGGGGCATCCAGGCCCGGCAGTGACTCCCGGGCCGCCGGGAGCGGCCCACTCCTCCTTCAGCCGGATGGCCGCCCCGGCCGTCTCCCGCTCAGGGGAGTGTGACGCGCGCCGGCTGGCTGCCCGCCGCCACCGTCACCTGCTTCTCGATGGTGCCGCCGCCAGGCATCGCCGCCCGCAGGCGGTACAACCCCGGCGCCAGGCTCCCCAGCGTGACCGGCTGATCGGGCCTCAGCCTGAAGACGGGGTCGCCGCCCGGCCGCGCCGTGTACACCGGAAGCCCGTTGGGATCGAGCAGGACCCCGCGCACCTCGCCGGAGCGCGCCGAGGCCTGCTCCGTCCTCAGCTCGAGCAGCCCACCCGGCTCCATCTCGTAGGTCGCCTCCGGCCCCGGGAAGCCGACGCGCCGCACCGTCCTGGTGGCCAGCCCCTGCCCGCGCAGGATCAGCGTGTAGGTCCCGGGGCGCAGCGAGTCGAAGCGGAACGCCCCCGACCCGTCGGCCGCCAGCGCCCCTTCGAAGGCCACCACGGAGGCCGCCCCAGGAGCCAGAGGATCGGACGGCTCGCCCGACAGCACCGTGGCGTGCACCCCCGCCAGAGGCAGCCCCGACGGCGCGTCCACCGCCCTGAAGGTGAAAGCGTCGGTCCGGTCCAGCTCCACCGACACGGGCTCCGGATCGGCCAACGGGACGATGCGCACCGGCAGGCTCTTGACCGCGTACCCCTCGCGCCGCGCGCTGACCGTGTGCACCCCTTCGTCGAGACCCTCGAACGCGAACACCCCGGTCGAATCGGTGCGCTTGCCGCCTCCGACGACCATCAGGCCGCTCGGCTGCCCGCCGTCCTTCTTGATGGAGACCACGGCGTCGCTCAGCGGCTTGCCGGTCGCCGCGTCGCTCACCACCCCCGTCAGGCGCGCCAGCGGCATTTCGATGTCGAAGCGCCGATCCGCGCTGACCGTCACCTTGGTCTCGTAGCTGAGGGACTGCGCAATGTGCAGGACGTCCACCTCGTGCTCGCCCTCCTCCAGGTCCTCGGCGGTGTAGCGGCCCGACGCGTCGGTGTTGGCGCTGACCGCCCCGCCGCGTCCTCCGCGCGAGAAGATCACCGTCGCCCCTTCCAGCGGCCTGTCCCCCCGCGTCACCGTGCCGTCCACCCGGTGCCCTCGCGGGAACTCCAGCGTGGTCTCGAAGGTGGGCACGCCGTCGGGGATCTCCACCGTCCGGGAGACCGAGCGTCCACCGCGCAGGATCCCGGCTCCGGCCGTCAGCGTGACGGAGCCGGGGGCCAGCCCCCTCAGCTCGAAGCGGCCCGCGGCGTCCACGCCCGACGACACGCCGAACCCTCCCGCCCGCGAGGTGAAGGCGGTCACCGTCATCTCCGCCAGGTCCTTCTCCTTGGCGCCGGTGATCATCCCCTGGAGCGTGACGCCGCCGCCCAGCCGGAGCTCCAGCGGAGGCGGCGTGTCGCCCGGCGCCACCACCACATCCTGGATGGAGGCCTCCTTCAGTCCCGGAGCCGCCGCGCGCACCGTGTAGCGCCCAGGCCGCAGCGCCTCCAGGGTGAAGGTGCCGTCGGGGCCCGAAGCCTCAGCGGCCGGGCCGCCTCCTCCCGCCGCCTGCGCCGTCACGCTGGCTCGGGCGACGGGGGAGCCGTCTTCCTCGCGCACCACGATGCCGGTCAGGGTCCCGCCTCGGGACATCGCCACGCGCAGGCCCTCCACCTCGCGGGTGGTGTCCACGTCCCGCTGCGCCGGCTCGAACTCCGGGTGGGTGAAGGCCAGGGTGAGGGGCCCCCGCTCCAGCCCCTCCAGCGCGAAGCGTCCCTCGCCGTCGGTCGTGGCGGATGGGCCGCTTCCCATCCCCGGTCCCCGCACCATCATCCCGGGGCCCGAGGACGATGCCTCGGCCTTAGCCACCGAGACGCCGGGGAGCGGACGCTGATGATCGTCCACCACCGATCCCGCCACCGACGTGGCCCGCTCCAGCGTGACCACCAGCCCCTCCACGTCCTTCCCCTCGGGGACCTCCACCTCCTTGAGCACGGCCTCCTCGTAGCCCGGCGAGCGCACCGTGACGTCCACCTTGCCGGGGGAGATCTCCTCCATCAGGAAGGCGCCGTCCTCCGAGTGAAACGGCACCTCCGAGCCCGCCTGCGACGTGGCCATCACCATCCCGCGCCCGCCGAACGTGCGGTTGCGGGCCACCGAGACGGCGAAGTCCGTGACCGCCAGGCGCGACTCCTCGTCCACCACCTGCCCCGCGATCCGCGAGGCCGGCGGCAGCTCGATTGTCAGGTCGTCGAGCGGAGGCGAGACGGCCGGCCGGTCCACGGAGCCGTAGCCGTCGGCCTGGACGGAGAGATCCACCGGCGCCCGCGGCTCCAGATCCTCCACCACGAACGACCCGTCCGCGCCCGTGGTGAACTCTCCGGCGAAGCTCAGCTCCTTGCGCAGCGTGCCGCGGGCGTAGGCGACCGGCGCGCCGCCGGTGCTCACCACACGGCCGCGCAGCGCCGCCCCCGGCTCCAGGCGCACGTCGCCCGCGTCGAGCGCCTCCTGCGCGCCGTCCAGCCGGAGCTGGCCGACCGTGCGCGGGGCGAACCCCCTGGCGGCGACGACGAGCGACCACGAGCCGGGCAGCGCACCGTGAATCCTGAAGACGCCGTCGTCCGCCGAGACGACCTCCGGAAGGTCCTCCATCGGGCCCATGCCCACCGGCCCTCCCCGGCGCCGGCCGCCGCCCCCCGGCCCGCCGATCTGGATCACCATCCCCACGGGGCCGTCCTCCTTCCGGCGGCTGGCGCTGACGGAGGCGCCGGCCACCGGCCGTCCCTCCGGATCGAGGATGCGCCCGGTGATCATCCGGCCCGCGTCGAGCAGCGCGTCCAGCCCCGTGCGCCTCTCACCCGGACGCAGCTTCAGGTCCTCCATCGCCCAGGGGGAGAACCCGCGGCTCTCGATGGAGAGCTTGATGGCCTTGCCCGCCGGCAGCCGCTCGGCCGAGAACCGCCCCTGCATGTCGGTGAACACCGGGTCCCCGTACGGGAGGAAGAGGGGGATGCGCGCCGGCAGGTTGAGCTGCGGGGTCATGGCGATGGTGACCTTGGCGCCGCCGACGGGGCGCCCCGCGGCGTCCCGCGCGGTCCCCTCGATGGAGGCCGCCGCGCTCAGGGCGACCGTCAGCTCGCGCGTCTGCCCGGCCCGGACGCCGAGCGGCCCCGCTGATTCCTCCAGGAACCCCTCCGCCTCCCCCCGGAGCCCCGCCGAGCCGACCGGGATCCCGATGAAGACCACCTCGCCCCCGGCCGCGGTCACCGCCGACCGCGGCGCGGAATCCCCCGGCTCCTCGAGCGTGAGGCGCGCCTCCGCCAGCGGCTTGCGCGTGGCGGCGTCCAGGGCCCGGGCACGCACGATCCCTCCCGGGCGCAGCGAGAGGGAGAGCGGCTTCGCGGCCGCGGGGGAGGGGAGGGCCAGTCGAAGCGGCGCCGAGGGGGCATGGGAAGCGGCTTCCGTAAGGTCGCCGCCGGGGCCGGAGGACGGCACGAGGATCCGGTCCAGGGAGGCCACCAGCGTGCGCTCCCCGCCGGCGAGGTGCTCGATGCGGAAAGCCCCATGCTCGTCGCACCGGGCGATGCCGTCCAGACCTTCCTCGCCCGCCAGCACCCAGGCTCCCGGCGCCGGCTTGCCGTCCGGAGCCATCACCCTTCCGGCGACGGCGTGCCCCGGACCCATCTTGATCAACAGACCGGCATCCGCCTTCACGTCGCGCAGCACCGCCGTCGCCATCCCCGCGGCGTGCGCCCTCACGGTGACCCCGCGGCGGGGGAGCCCCTCCAGCACGAAAGCTCCGTCCGCGGAGGTCACCGCGGAGGCGCTCACCGGGGGCGGCGGCTCGGGCAGGGAGAGCCTCATGGGGCCGATCCTGCCGCCGGGGCGCGCGATCCTGGAGCGGGGCGGGGTGGCCACGACCTGGACTCCGGCCAGGGGTTTGCCGGCGGCGTCGACGACCTTCCCCTGGATCCGCCGCCCGGCGGGCAGGGCCAGCCGTCCCAGATCCCTGGGCTCGTCACCGCGGGATGGGGAGGGCGTCCCCCGGAACCTGAGAGAGAGGCGCCCCGGCACCCGGGCGATGACCTCGATCGGCGAGCCGGGCGGGACCGCGAGCCGGAACGTCCCCGAGGCGTCCGCCGCCGCCGAGGCCAGCGGCTTCTCCACGAACCGGCCCTTCAGCGCCAGCTCCCGCCGGGTTTCGCTGTCCAGCAGGAGATAGGCCTCGAGCCACGCGCCGGCGAGCGGCTTCTCGCTCTCGGCCGCGACCACCTGCCCGGTGAGCACCGGAGCATCGGATGACGTGCTGGGGGAAGATCCGTCCCGCCTCCCCTCGGGTATGGCGGTCGGACTCAGGCGAACACTGACGGCAATCACGCAAGCCACGGCCGGCAGCCAGGCCTTCATCGGGCGTCCCTCCTCGAGCTGGTTCTCCTACTACGCGGACAGTCGTCCGGCGGACTCAGAAAAACACCGGCCAGGCGGTCCGCCCCCTGCGGTGCGGCCACCGGGCGCCGCCTCATGATTGAGCCGGCTCGCCTGCCCGTGCTATAAGACACAGTCCGGCTTCCTTTCTCATTCGAAATGGCGGAGTCAACCGTGGACGCCAAGCTCTCAATCCGGCCGATTGTGGTGACGCTCCTTGCGTCGATCGCGCTGGTGCTCCTGGTCGGCTGGTGGTGCGTGCGCATGGAATACCTTGTGTGGCCCCTCGACACCAACGCGCTCGTCGTCGGAGCCATCGGATCGGCGATCGCGTCCATGTTGATCAGCATCGTCTACACGGTCGTTTCGGAGCAAGGCATCGTCAGGTACGCGGCGGGAGCAGCGTCGCAAAGGGCCGTCGACGAGGTTCTCAAGCTGGTCGCCATGGTCCCGGAGGCGGTCTATGAGGGCGCCTCCAAGCCGAACCGACGCTTCGAAGATCGGTTCAGCGCCGACTTCAAACAGTCCCGCGATTATTTCTTCTTCAGCGCCACGGCCAGCTACTGTTCCACGCGGCTGGGGGCGCTTGCCTCAGAAGGCTTGCTCCAGGACAAGCGGGTCCGGGTCTTCATCCTCGATCCACGGGATGAACAACTCCTCGCGGCACAGGCCCGAAAGCGGCTTCAGCTCAATTCCGCCGTCCCCCAGTCCACCGCGGCTGAGATCGATCGCGAAGCAAGCCGACTCAAGAAAGAGATCTTCCAGACATTGGCGCGACTCTACCCGCTCGTCCACGTCTTCGATATCGATGTGCGCTTCCATCGCAGCTTCGTGTTCTTCCGATCGGAGATCTTCGAAGGGGGTATGTTCCTGAGCTTCCTGAGAGGAAACGATGATTTCCCGGGAAGCGTCTATTATCGCAGGACGTCACCCGTTTATGAAGCCTTCTACAGACACCACAAGCATCACCAGGAGCTGCCGCCGGAGTTCTCGCTGATGGACCAGAAGGACTCGACGCTCGAGCAGATACTGAAGCAGCTCGGTTGTCCCTTCACCGTGAACGAATTGTGCACAGCGAGCGCCTGACCGTGCCCACGATCCGGGACACCCTCGACCGGCTGCTGGACGTTGCGCTTCATCCCGTCCACCCACACGCCCGGAGCCATCTGGCCTCGAAGGCAGGCGGCATCGTCTCGGCTCTCTTGAACGGCTGGTTCGAGCCCCAGGCGGCAAGACAGGCCGTGTGGCATCCTAACGGATTCCTCAAGCTGACACTGGCTCAAGGAGCCAGGGGACAGCGCCTGCGGCTTCACATATGGCCGGCCCGGATCGAAGTGGAACCTCTCACTGAAGACGTTCACACCCATTACTGGGCGTTCTCTTCCGTCGTGCTGCTGGGCTCCTTGTGGAGCGAGACGTTCACGCCGTCCCCATCAGGGAAGCAGTACAGGGACAAGTCCCTGCGGGACTTCCAGCGGAAAGCCGGGGGAGGCAGGACGTACCCGTTCCGGATCGGCGGCCTGGTGAGGCTGTCGAAGGACGGCGAACAGCGGCTCGTCCGTGGCGGGACACACTGGCTCGCTGCCGGCGGCACGCATCGGATATCGCGCCATGGCGCCGGTCCGGCGGCCACGCTTGTGCTCCAGGGCCCGCCGCTGCTGGAGTCGTGCCACGTCTATGTTCCCCTCGACCATGAGGCGCAATGGCGGAAGGACGCCCCCCCTCCAGCGCGCGCGACGAGCACCGAGGTTCACCAGGCCGTCGAGTGTCTCCTGCGGGCGGCGCCGCTCGATCCCGGGCACCACGGCTGCCGGGCGCCGGCTGCTCGTTGACTTCGAGAGGATGGTTCGTGCCGCGTCGCAGCGTGCTCCTTCCCCTCGTCCTGATGTGCCCGTTCGAGGCAGGCGCGGCGGGGCCGGTCTCGGCTTCCAGGACAGGGGGGCCGGTGGAGGCAGCGGACGCTGTCCGGCCCGACACCGTCCTGGTCGCCCGGCGGAGGAGCCAGCCGCCGCGCTGCGGGAGTCGGTGCTCCTGGCCCACCGCTCGGGAGTGCGGCTCGTGTTCGGCACCGATGGCGGCGTGCTGCCGCATGGCGACAACGCCAGGGAGGCCTCGGTCCTGATGGATGCGGGGCTCCCGCCGCTCGAGGTGCTCAGGGCCGCCACGGTGAACGCGTCCCGCGCCTTCCGGCTCGAGGGGGTCGCTGGGACCATCGCTCCGGGACTCAGTGCGGACATCATCGCCGTGGACGGCGATTCGCTGGTTGACAGGGCCGCGCTCTCGCGCGTGGCGTTCGTGATGAGCCGCGGAGCCGTCGTCCGCCACGGGAAACAGCCGCCGGGAGAGGCGCGGCCCTGAGTGGGCCGTCGATCCAACGACACTCCGTTCCGCCCGCAGAGGAGGATCGACATGGCGACCGGGGAAGCGGAAGCGGCGGCCACGCGGGCCGACGTCTGCGTCGTGGGGGCAGGTCCGGCCGGGCTGCTGACCGGGCTGCTGCTGGCCAAGAGGGGGGCGAAGGTCGTCGTCCTGGAGGCGCACGAGACGTTCGACCGGGAGTTCAGAGGAGAGGTCCTGCAGCCCAGCTCGGCCAGGCTGCTCGATCAGGTGGGGCTGCTCGACTACATCAGGAGCGAGCCTCATCTGAGGCTGACCTCGGGCCGCCTGCTCGTCCACGGCAAGGTGGCCGGCACCTTCACCTTCGACGCCATCTCCTCCCAATACCCTTACGCCATCTGGATGCCCCAGCCGGTCTTCCTGGCCGCGCTGCACCGTCTGGCGGAGCGGCTCCCCTCGTTCGAGTGCCGCATGGGGGCGCGGGTGACCGGACTGATCGAGGAGCACGGCGCGGTGGCCGGCGTGCGCGGGATGCGGCACGGCAGGTCACCCTTCGAGGTGCGGGCCGACGTGGTGGTGGGGGCCGACGGACGCCACTCGGCCGCGCGCAGGCTCGGTCGCTTCGACATGCAGTACGAGCACCATGACTTCGACATCGTCTGGTTCGTGATCGATCCCCCTCCCGGCTGGCCCAAGACGATTCACTTCTCGGTAGGATCCACTCCGTACCTGCTGCTGCCCAAGTATCCGGATCGGATCCAGGTGGGGCTGGTCCTGGCCCGCGACGCCTGGCATCACTGGATGAAGGAAGGTGCGGCCGTCGTGGCCGAGAGGCTGCGCCGGCTGGACCCGCTCTTCTCCGGCTTCGCCGGAGCGATGAGGGGTTTCACCTCGTTCTTTCCCCTTCCGGCGGTCATCGGGCTGGTGCGCGACTGGGCAAGGGACGGGCTGCTCCTGATCGGCGACTCGGCGCACACGATGAGCCCGGCCGGCGCCATCGGGGTCAACGTGGCCCTGTCCACCGCGGCCGTGGCGGTGCAGGAGATCTTCCCCCGCCTGGGCCGCGGCCCCATCCCCGCGCCGGAGCTGGCCAGGGTCCAGCAGGTGCGCGAGCCGGACGTGAGGGAGCTGCACTCGCTTCAGCGCAAGGCGGGCGCCATGCTGCTGGCCTCGGGAGACAGAAAGTGGCTGGTGCGCAACATCGTGCCCCGGGTCCTCCCCTGGGTGATCCGGCTCGGGATCCTCCCCCGCATTCAGCGGAGGATGTTCTTCGGGGCGCCCCTGCCGCCGCTCGACCCGGCGTTCGCCTTCGGCAGCGAGGAAGCAGGAACGCGGGCCTCGCGCTGACCTTTCCGCCCCGGCCCGGCGCAGGGTGCCATCGGCCGGATGACCGACGCTCTCGACGCCCGCGTGAGGCATCTCGCGTTCGAGTTCCTGCGGTCAATCCTGCCGTGGGCGGAGGCTCTCCGGCCGAACAGGGAGCTCGTCGAGGAGCGCTGCGCGCTCTTCAGGAAGGCTGGGTAGCGGGCTCATCCCGCAGGCGCGCCAGGATGACCAGGGAGAGGTCGTCCCCGGGGCGGGCCTCGCCGAGGAAGGCGCGGACGTGGTCGAGCAGGCGGGTCCCGGCCTCCTCGGGTGCGCTGCCGCGCAGCGACGCGGCGATGTCGCGGAGCCGGCCGGCGCCGAACTCCTGATCGTCCACGTTGGCCGCCTCGGTCACCCCGTCGGAGTAGATGATCAGCAGCTCCCCCGGGGCCAGGATGCGGTCCTCCTGCACGTAGCGGGCGTCGGACATCATCCCCAGCGGCAGCGAAGGGGCGCGCAGCTCCTGCACCCCGGCAGGTCCGATCACCAGGGGCGGGTTGTGGCCGGCGTTGAGGAAGCGCAGGCGTCCCGTGTCCGGCTCCAGCTCGACGTAGAACATGGTGGCGTAGCGATTGTGGATGCCGTCGCGCAGCAGGATGGCGTTGAGCCGCTGTCCCAGCTCGGCCAGCGACGGGCAGCCGGGGGCCACCGCGCGCACCGTGGCCTGGAGCTTGGCCATCAGGAGGGCCGCTCCCAGCCCCTTGCCGGCGACGTCCCCGAGCGCCACGCCCAGGCGGGTTCCGTCGAGCTCCACGAAATCGATCAGGTCCCCGCCCACGTCGTTGGCGGGCTGCGTGTGGCTCCAGATCGCCCAGCCCGGCCACTCCGGGTTGCGCCGGGGGAGCAGCGCGAGCTGCACCTGGCGTGCGACTTCGATCTCGTCCCTCGCCAGCAGCTTGTCCTTCAGCTCGAGCATGAGAACGACGAAGACCAGCAGCACCCCCACCATCCTGAGGTGCACCACCAGCTCCATCTCGCCGAACCGGAGCTGCCATTCCCCCATCACCACCAGGATGACCGCCGCCAGCAGGGTGAGCCGGCGCGGCGGGGAGAGCTTCATCATGAGGCTCTTGAACAGCCATCCCCAGAACCAGAAGATGCCGCGCACCGTTCCCATCCGGGCCAGCTCGGCGCGCCGTTCCTCGCTGAGGTAGAAGCGGTAGAGGTCCCTGAGATCCTGGCGGAACGACCCGGGGAAGTCGGTCTGGCGCAGATCCCCCATGACCACCTGGCGGAAGGTGGGTTCCTGCTGGCCGGAGTCCTGTGGGTGGGCCTGGCGCCGGGGCATCGCTTCCTGTCGTCCGGCCGAGCGGGCCGGAGCAGGCCCTAGTATGCCGAGGGGGGAGGCGGGAGGGAAGCGGGGGGGACGGGCCCGGATCCCTGTCCTATAATCGGGCGGTCCCGGCGGAGGCCCATGCGAAGCGACCGCTGCATCCTGCTCTTCTCCCGATCACCGCAGGCGGAGGCCCGCGCCAAGGGCCTCGGGGGGGCCGGCCCCCTCTTCCGCTTCGCCCGCCGGCGCGTGGAGCGCGCGGCGCGCCAGCTCGAGGGTGTGGATCTCTTCGAGCCGGTGCAGCGGGGCTCCGGCTTCGCCGCCCGGCTGGAGGACGCCTTCAGACAGGCCAGGGAGCGCGGCTACCGGGCCATCGTGGCGGTGCCGTGCGACGCCCCCGCCCTGGGCGCCCGGCAGCTCGAGGCGGCGTTCGAGGCGCTCGACCGCGCCGGCATGGTGCTCGGTCCCGCGCCCGACGGCGGCGTTTATCTGCTCGGCATCGCGGCGCGGACGGACGACGGCGCAGCCTGGCTCCCTGCCGCCGTGCGCTGGCGCACCCGGCACGTCCTGGACGATCTGCGTGCGGCCCGGCCCGGCGCGGCGCTCCTGCCCGCGTGGATCGACGACGTGGACGACCTCGCGGGGCTGCGCCGGCTGGCGGCCGAGGCGTCGGGGACGGGGCCCGCGGCCGGCTCGGCCGGCTCC
>DATEEA010000143.1:0-30488 GCA_035281445.1 Candidatus Polarisedimenticolia bacterium | reverse complement strand
CCTCGCCGCGGCGCTGCTGTTGTGCGGCAACGGCCTGCTGCGTGAGCGCCGCCTGGAGAGGCTCCCCGATCAGGCGGAGTCGCTGGCGGCCGCTTCGCTCGCGGACAGGGCGGGGAGGCTTCAGGAGGAGTTCGCCCGGCTGGTGGCGGCCATGGCCCGGCCGCACGAGGCGGCCCGGTCGCTGGGGATGCCGCCGCCCGGCTCCCAGGCCGAGGCGTTCGAGTGGCTGGACGCCGTCCGGCGCGCCTCGGCGTACATCGAGCCGGGACGCGGACTCTCGTACTACGACGAGCGGGGCCGCCCGCTGGCCTGGACCGGCGCCAGCTTCCCCGCCCCTTACGGACTGATCGCCCAGGGGTCCGGCGGCATCCAGTACAGGGCGGTGGCCGACGCCAACATCATGCGGCTCTATGCCATGGCTCCCGCCGGGCGCGGGAGCCTGGTCTCCGAGGCCACCGTGGCGGCCAGGCTCGATCCGCGGTTGCGGGATCGCGTCCTTCCCGCCCTGACCGGACAGAGCGACGCCCGGCTCAGGCTGCAGGATTTCAGGGCCGAGGCCACCGGCTTCGACGCCCACCTGGCGCGGCACGGCGATCGCTACACCGGGGGCGTGGAGGGCGAGCGCAAGATGCTCTTCGTCGGGCTGCGCGCGGCGGACGGCAGCTTCCTCGGCTACGCCCGGCTCAGCGGGGTGGGGCTCGCCGACATGGTGGCCTGGACCGAGCGGCGGCACCGGCTGGCGGCCGCGGTCATCCTGCTGCTCTTCAGCGCCGGCCTCGCGCTCTGGGCGCTGTCCTCCCCCGCCGCCGCGCCGGCCCAGGGGAGGTCCTGGAGCCCCGCACGGCCGGCCGTCATCCTGGCGGCGATCTGGACTTTGAGGCTGATGATCTCGTGGTTCCCCCTGCGGCTGCCGCTGGAGGACGCGGATCTGTTCGACCCCTCCCTGTTCGCCTCGGCGCGCTTCTATCCGCTGCTGAGGTCCCCCGCCGATCTCTTCCTGACGTCGTGCGCGCTGGCCGCCTCGGTGGTGGTGGCGGCGCGGGAATGCGGCATGGCGGCGCGCGCTCATCCGCCGGGCCGTCAAGCGAGGATCGCGGCGGGGGCGGCCGCGGCGGCCCTGGCCGCCGCCGGGGCGGTGCTCCTTCCCTCGCTGGCCACGGTGCTGGCCGCCAACTCCAGCGTCGATCTGCTGGATGTCCGGCTGATCCCGCCGCGTCCGGCGGCGCTCGTCCTCCAGTGCGGCGCCCTGCTGGCCCTGGGCGCCTGGCTGCTCGGCGTGCAGGCGCTGGGGACCGTCGCCGCGGGGGCAGGCGCCGCCCGAAGGCTGCGCGGGCCGCTTCCCGGCGAGGGGGTGTCGCGCTGGACGCTGGCGGGGTTTCTTCCGGCGCTGGTGCTGGCCGCCCTGATCCTCGATCCGCTGCTGGTCCCCGCGGTCGACAAGACCACCGAGGCCCTGTTCGAGGACCTCCTGGTGCCGGAGGTGATCAGCCAGCACCAGTCCAGGGTGGCCATCCTGGACGCCACGCTGGAGAAGCTGGAGACCATGGACCTGGCCGATCGGATCCTGGCCGGGGACCGCGACGAGACGTCCATGGCCCTGGACATCTGGCTCGACACTCCGCTCAACGGGTCGGGCTACAGCGCGTCGCTGCTGGTGGAGGACTCCGAAGGGAACGCCATCAGCCGGTTCGCCTGGAACCTGCCGCGCGCCTACGACCGAAGGACCCGGGAAGACGCCGAGGCGCAGCCGGGAACGGTGACGCCGGAGCGCACCTCCTTCCAGGACGTCAGCAAGGACATCCTGCACGCCCACCACGACGTGATCGTGGACGGGCGGGTGGCCGGCGTGGTGACGCTGCACATCCTGGACGAGTTCGACAACGTCCCCTTCCTGACCCCCGAGACGCCCTACGTACGGGCGCTGGCGCCGCGCGCGCGCCGCATCGCGTTCCTCCCGGCGGCCCGGGGCGTCTGGCATGCCGTCTACCAGCCCGACGGGCTGACTCTCTACTCCAACCAGCGCCAGGCGCCCCGCCTCCCCGACCGCTACACCGATCTGCTCGTGGCTCCCGGGACGCGCCGCTGGGTGGAGGTCGCCGAAGAGGCGGCGCCGTCCCGGTATCTCTTCTTCGGCGACGGGCGCAACATCTTCGCGCTGGGCTACACGCGCAGCACGGCGCTGGAGCGGATCGCGCGCACCGTCCGCACGGTCCTGCTGTCGCTCGTCCTGCTGGGAGCCGGCCTGGTCCCCGCCGCCGTCCTGCGCTCACGGGGCCGGCTGGTGCTCTCCACGGGGCGCATGGCCCAGGCGCTGGGGCGGACCCATTACCGCAAGCTGCTGGCCACCTACACCGCCACCACCCTCCTGCCGCTGCTGGCTCTCAGCGTGCTGATGACCGAGTACATCGGCAACGAGGTGGACAAGGACATCGAGGACCGGGGCTGGCAGGGGGTGCAGTCGGCCGGGAGCCTGGTCCGGGCGATCCTGGTGACCGACGAGCAGGCGGCCATCGAGGACGACCTTCTCTACTGGTGCAGCTTGCAGGTGGGACACGACGTGAGCCTCTACGAGCAGGGAGAGGTGGTGGCCACCAGCCGCCGGGAGCTGTTCAGCTCGGGCCTGCTCCCGCCGCGCGTGGACGGCGAGGTGTTCCGCAGGGTGGCGGTGGAGGGGAGGCGCTTCGCCATGGCGCGCCAGACCGTGCGGCAGCTCGACTACCGCACCATCACCGCCCCGGTGCAGTCGAGCCTCGGCCGGCAGGCCTCCCTGGTGTCCCTGCCGCTGGACTTGCAGACCGCCGAGGCGGCCCGCAGGGCGGGCGAGGTCAGCGACGTCATGCTGATCACCTTCGTCATCATGGTCATCCTGATGGGTGGAGTGGGATACCTGCTCGCCCGGCGCGTGGCCAGGCCCATCAGCGACCTGAGGGCGGCCGCCGCCCGCATCGCGGCCGGCGACCTGGAGACCACGGTGGCCGCGCGCCCCCGCGACGAGACCGGGCAGCTCGTGCGGACCTTCAACGACATGGCCCGCGCGCTCAAGGAGCAGAGGGAGGACCTGGAGCGCCGCCGCGATTACATCGAGAAGATCCTGGACAACGCCACCATCGGAGTGGTGTCGCTGGACAGCGCGGGGAGCGTGGTGACCGTGAACCCCGCGGCCCGCTCCCTGCTCGAGCTCGCCTCGCTGCGGCCGGGCTGCGACCTCCGGTCCCTGATCGCGTTGCGCCCGGCCCTGTCGCCGCTGGGGTCGCTGCTGCCGCCGGGCGGCACCGGCGCCACCATGGACGCGGAGTTCACCCTGCCCGGCCCGCCGGCCGAGCGCCACCTGCGCGCGCGCGCCGTCTCCTTTCTCGAGGGGCAGGGGGTGATCCTGCTGCTGGAGGATGTCACCGAGACGGTGCGCTCCAACCGGCTGTCGGCATGGGCCGAGATGGCGCGCCGGATCGCCCACGAGATCAAGAACCCCCTGACCCCGATCCAGCTCTCGGCGGAGCACATCCGCAGGGTCCATGCGGAAGGACATCCCGACTTCCCCCGCGTCCTGGAGGAGTGCCTGCGCACCATCATGGACGAGGTGGCCACCTTGCGGCAGATCTCCGCCGAGTTCTCCACGTACGCGCGGATCCCCACCCCCCGCAAGATGTCCACGGCCATGTCCCCGCTGCTGGAGGAGATCGTCAGACCGTACAGGATGGCCATGCCGCCGGGGATACGGCTGGAGGTGGAGGTCCCGTCCGGACTCCCCGAGATGCAGGTCGATCGCTCGCTGATCACCCGGGCCGTGGTCAATCTCGTGGAGAACGCCCTGCAGGCGATGCCGCGGGGGGGGACCCTCTCGGTGGCCGCGAAGGTCGAGGACGGAGAGCTGGCGGTGGCCGTCCGCGACACCGGCGTGGGGATGGACGCCGAAGCGCTGACCAGGCTGTTCGAGCCCTATTTCTCCACCAAGGACACCGGCACGGGATTGGGGCTGGCCATCGCCCGCAAGGCCATCGAGGAGCACAAGGGGCGCATCGAAGTGTACAGCGCACCGGGCCGCGGCACGGTGATGACGATCCGCCTCCCTCTGCCGCGGGAGGCCGGGACCGCGGGCGCGGTCCCTTCGGGAGGGGTCAGCTCGAGCTGAGGATCACTCGTTCCAGTCGTCTTCCTCCTCGGCCTCCTCCTCCTCTTCTTCTTCCTCGGCGACGGCTTCCAGCTCGAGGGGCCGCAGGGAGACGATCTCCATTTCCAGCCCGCATTCGGGGCAGCTCACGATATCCCCCACCTCAGGCTCTTCGACATCGAACTCGGCTTCGCACTCGACGCAGGCAGCCATCAAGAGCGCCTCCTTTGCAGGTGTCTGGTCATGGTCCTCCCGACGGGCGCCGATGCTAGCATAGGCCCCGCGGCGGTTACAACGAACGGGGCCGCGCGGCCAGCTTGGACGGCTCGCGGACCGGCTCGGAGCAGCCTTCCTGATCGCAGGCCACGGCGTACGGCGCTCCCCGCCTGCCGAGGCGGAGCCGATCCATCTCCCGATCGTCCCGCTCCACGCCGGGCTCCAGCCACTGTACCAGCTTGCCCGGATCGAAGATCCTCCAGGCCGCGGCCGACAGAGCGGCGGCCTCGCGATCGTCCCGCCGCCCCACGATCACGTAGCGTGTGGGCGTCCTCAAGTGCGATTCTACAGCAAGCGCCAGCCCGGCGTTGAAGTACTCCAGCTCCTTCGACGTGACGATGAGCTGCTTGAGGCACTGTTGCGCGCGCTCGCGGTGCGACGCCTGCCGCGTGTGCAGAGCGAGCCGATCCAGCACGCGGGCGGCCAGGGAGTTGAGCGACGGGTAGGCGGTGTCGTTGGGCAGGCGCCGGCGGATCTTCAGATAGCCGCGGGCCGCGGCATCGTCCGCCACGTCGAAGAAGCCCCCCTCCTGCGGGTCCCAGAAGAGAACGTGCGCGCGCTCCATCAGATCGGCTGCGGCCCGCAGGTACCGTTCGTCCCCCAGCAGCTCGTACCCCTCCAGGGCGGCCCAGGCCAGCATCACGTGGTCGAGCGCCAGAGGTGGATCGAGCGACGGGTCCGGCGGCGGCGCGATCCTGTGGCGCAACGGCCCGCCGGGCGGGACGGCCGCCAGCATGCGTTCCAGCGCCGCCACGCCGGCCCTGCGGGCGTCTTCGCGCCCCAGCGCCCGCCACGCCCGCAGCATGGCCAACACCCCCCACGACGAGCCGTCGGCGTAGATGGCCTTCTCCACGGGGGGAGCGGGGCGCCCCGCGCGCGCCTTGGCCAGCGCGGCCAGGATCGACCGCTCGGCATCCCTCAGGGCCGCCTCCTTCATCTCCAGGCGGGCGGCCGCCTCGGCGCGCGGCATGGTCAGGTAGAGCAGTCCGCGCGGCGGCGGACCCAGCGAGAACTCCCCCTGAGGGGTGATGTTGAACAGGGCGGCCGCCACCTTGCCGGCTCCGGCGGGGAGCGCGGCCCGGAAGGCCCGCTCCTCCCAGGAATAGTAGGAGCCGATCGGCTCGGAGGGATCCGAGACAGCGTGCTGCGCGGCGTAGAAGCCGCCGTCCGGATCGGTCAAGGCCTCCAGGATGTAGCCCACCGTGGCGCCGGCGGCCGCGGCCAGGTCGGGATCCGAGGATGCCTGGTAGCCCATCAGAGCGTTGAGGACGAAGGTCGCGTTGTATGTCAGGAGCTTCTCGAACTCGGGCTGCCGCCAGGCCGGATCGGACGTGGTCCGGTGGATCCCGCCGGCGAGACGATCGAAGATCGCTCCGCGCTCCATCCCCCTGAGCGTGGTCAGGAGGATGTCCAGAAACGGCGCGCTGCCCGTCCTGTGATGCAGGGTGCCGGCCAGCTCCAGGGCGAAAGGGGTGGGGAGCCTGGGCGGGGCGCCGAAGCCGCCGAAGGTCGCGTCGTGCGAGGCCAGCAGCTTCTCCGCCGCCTCCTCGATCAGGCCGTTGCCGATCTCGGGACGCCGCAAGGGCCGCTTCTCCCGCTCGAAGGCCATGCCCACCACCCGCCGCGAGCCTTCGATGACCTGCGGGTTGGTCTCGTAGATCCTGGCTGTCCCGCGCAGCAGCGACGGGAGGCCGGGCTTGCCCAGGCGGTCTTCCAGCACGTACAGGGAGCTTCCCTGCATCACCTCCCCGTCGGAGGAGAGCAGCGCCAGCAGCGGCCAGCCCGAGTCCCCTTTGCTCACCACGCTCACGGCCACCTGATAGCGCAGATCGATGTCCGGGCGGCGATCGCGCTGGACGCGCACCGGCACATAGTGCTCGGCCACGAGCCGTCGCACCTGATGGTCGGACAGGACGTTGCGCTCCATCCAGGGAGTGGATCGGGTCCAGGGAGCCTCGATGAAGAGGAGGATCGGCTTCTTCGCGGCCGCGGCCTTGTCGAAGGCCGCCTCGTCCCACTCCATCCAGGCGATGGGAGGCGCGGGCTCCGCCTGCGGAGCGGCCGGAGGGGAAGGGGGCTCGGTGCCGGTCCCCTGCGCGGCGAGCAGCGCGAGGGCGAGAACCAGAGCCATCGGGGCAGCGGGGATGTGGGGCCTCCTGGGCGATGCGTCCTGAGCCCGGATCATTCCACACCAGGCAGCGCATGGCCACTGGGGAGCGCACCCATCCTGCCTCGGGGAGGAACCGGATGCCTCCGGCAGGTAGCAGCCCGAGCGAAGACGGTGCTATGTGTTGGAACATGGCCGCTTCGCGCTGCTTGCTCCGCACCCTCACGGACGATAAGTTCCACGTGCTCGAGCCGTCACCATGAAGGATCTCCTGCGACTCAGGTCCTTGTCTCTCGCCGCGGCCCTGCTCGCCGCGGTGGCGGCCCTCGGATGGCTGTACCGCGACGGGGAGCGGCTCCCGTCCGCCAGCGCCGCCGCGCGGGAGGCCGCCGCCGGCCACGACGAGCCGCTGCCCCGCAGAGCCCAGCGCGATCGACAGGTGGACCTGGCCCGCTCCCTGGTGCAGGAGAACGACTACGCCGGAGCGGTGGCCGCGCTGGACAGGGCGCTGGAGGCCATCCCCGGCGACGCCGAGGCCCTCGCCCTCCAGGTGCGCGCCTTCCGCGCGCAGCGCCGCTATGTCGCGGCGCGGGCCGCCTCGCGGCGGATCCTGGGCGCCTATCCGGAGTCCCCTCTCGCCTACATCCTCCTCGGGTCGGTGGCCATGCAGCAGGGGGACTCGGTGACCGCGCGGCGCGAGCTGGAGCGAGCCGTGGAGATGGACGATCGATCGGCGCAGGCCCTGGCCCAGCTGGCGGCCCTGGATCTGATGCAGGGGAAGATCGAGGACGCGCGGCTGCGCGGAGAGCGTGCCCTGGCCCTGGAGCCTGACAACGCCACGGCGCTCCGCATCATGTCCAGGGTGGAGCGATCCGTTCCCCGCCTGATCGCGCTGTACCGCAAGCTTCTCGGCGTCTCTCCCGAGGACGCCCTGGCCAAGTCCTGGATCGGGATCCTGGAGCGCAGCGCCGCGCCCGAAGTCAACTACGTCGCCCCGCTGGCCGGCGAGGCGCGGGTGCCCCTGGAGCTCGACGCCGACGGCCGGTTCTACGTGCGGGCCGACCTGCCGGGCCGGCGCGGCCTGAGACTTCTGCTCGACACCGGCGCCTCGGGGATGGTGCTGTCCGAGACCGTGGCCCGCTCGATGGGCATGAAGCTCCAGGAGTTCTCCGAGAGCGCGGGGCTGGGCGGGCTCACGCGGCATTCCCACCCTATCCTGCTGCGGCGCATCGAGGTGGGGGGCGTGCGGGCCCGCGAGCTGATGGCCACCGCTTCGAACCTCCCCCCCGGAGTGGACGGCATCCTCAACCCGACCATCTTCGCCCCGCCGGGCAGCGGCGTGGTGGTCGAGCTGCACCCTTCCCGGCACCGGCTGATGTTCCGCCGGGAGCCGGCCTCATCTCCGGCCCAGGGATCGGGCTGGGTCTCCATCCCCTACCTTGCGGACGGGTACCACATCATCTTCCGCGTCGTGCTCGCCGGCCAGGCGGCGATGGCGCTCCTGGACACGGGGGCCGCCGTGGAGCTGATCGACCGCTCGGTGCTCCGCAGGCTCCCCGGCGCCGTGATCCTCTCCTCCCACGAGGCCGGGACGTCGCTGATCGGGTTCGGCGGCCAGATCGACGACGCCGAGACGGTGGACGCGGTCCCCTTGAGGATCGCCGGGAGGAACATGGTCTCCCGCAGGCTCTTCCTGGTCGATCTCAACGAAGAGAGCTTCCGCTTCCAGGTGGACCTCGATGCCATCGTCGGCATCGCCCGCCTGCGGGAGTTCGACCTGAGGATCGATCCCGGGGCCGGCCGGCTCGCGTTCCGTCCCCTCCAGTGAGCCGTCCCGGCTGCGGAGGAAGGCCCCGAACGACGCCGACTCCTCCACCCGCGCGGCCAGCTCCGAAGCGATGACCGCGTGCCCTTCGGCGCTGGGGTGGCAGCGATCGGTGAGATAGACCGTCAGCCAGGGATTGTCCGCCAGGACCTCCTCCCCGTACAGCGCCCGGGCCCTTTCCGCGGAGACCCTGGAAGCCGCCTCTTGCAGCAGCCTCCCGGTGGCCACCAGGGGGACCGCTTCCTCCAGAGCGACCGCGTGGATCGGCCCGGCCATGTCCCCCGGAGAGCAGTTCTCCACCAAGAGGGGATCGATCCCGCGGCGCCGGGCCTCCCGGACCATGAACTCCAGATTGGAGCGGCTCTTGTCGGGCCCCACGTTCAGGACGGCCGCCGGCCCTCGGGCCGAAGGGGGGGCCGCGGACGCCGAGGTCAGCCACGACGCGTAGACCTGATACGCCCTGCTGGCGTGCAGCCACCCCGAGAGGGTCCCGGCCCATCCCCGGCTGCGCCGCCAGGCCTCGTCGAACGGGACGGGGACCGCGCTGTAGTCGTTGGAGCCGTACGAGACCACCAGCAGGTCCGGGTGGTAGCGGACGACCTCCCGCTCCAGGAGGATCCTCCCCTGGAACGACGAGTAGCCGCAGACCCCGAGGTTGACCACCTCGATCGGCGCCCCCGGGTGCCGCGCCCTCAACAGCGCCTCGAGGCGATGAGGGTAGGCTTGCTCGCTCCCCACGCCCCATCCGAACGTGGAGGAGTCCCCGGCGGTGACGATCCGGTAGGTCCCCGCCGGCTTGGCGTAGGGGACCTCCCGGGCGTTGAACCCGCGGCTGTTGGTATGGAAGACCCATCGCGTGCGCGGCCGGATCGGCGGCGGGGCGGTGACGTCGGTGAGGGGGATGTCCAGCCCCGGGCGCATGGCGTAGAACAGATCGCGGTCCCAGCGGTACGCCGCGTAGTAGCCCTTCAGATCCTCGGGCTGCGAGGAGAGCAGCTCGATCCAGCGGCTCTCCTTGGCCAGGACGTTGCGATCCAGCCAGGCGGGGACCTCCGCGCCGCCCGGACGGGCCGGCTGCAGCCCCAGGAGGCGGACCGCCCCCTCCAGCGACCCGAGCACGGCCAGGGGGAACAAGGCGACCAGCCCCCAGCCGATCGCCTTGACCCTGCGAGTCGCGGGCGGATCTGTCACAATTCACACCTTGGAAACCGCACGTTCACCACCTCGAGACGGCGCGGCCCGACCATGCCCGCGCCGGCGGGGATCGCGCGGCGGCCATCGTACCGCCGGGCCCACCGCACCGCCAGAGAGCGCGAAGGTATAATCCTCGCGGACCAGGGAGCCGATGGACCGAGTCGAGCGTCACTTCGAGAAGGATCTGGAGACCCTCACCGCGGAGATCCTGCGGCTGGGGAGCCAGTGCCAGGAGGCCATCGAGGGGGCCCTGGAGGCCCTCACCCGCCGGGACCCCGAGCGCGCCCGCCAGGTCGTGGCCGGCGACGAGGTGCTCGATCAACAGGAGCTGCTGATCGACCAGCTCTGCACGGACCTGCTGGCGCTGCGGCAGCCTATGGCCTCCGATCTGCGCTTCATCACCACCGCCCTGAAGATCACCCCCGAGCTGGAGAGGATGGGGGACCTGGCGGTGAACATCAGCGAGCGCGCCATCGAGCTGTCCCAGGAGCCCGAGCTCAAGCCCCTCATCGACATCCCGCGCATGGCGCGCATGGCCGTGGAGATGCTGCAAGGCTGCCTGGAGGCGTTCGTCCGGCACGACGCGGCGGCGGCCAGGGCCATCCTGCGCCGTGACGACGAGGTCGATCGGCTCATGGAGCAGGTCTTCCGCGAGCTGCTTTCCTTCATGATCGAGGATCCTCGCACCATCAGCCGGGCCATCCGCCTCACCTTCGTGGCGAAGTACATCGAGCGGATCGCGGACGGCTGCACCAACATCTGCGAGATGGTGGTCTACATGGCCGAGGGGAGGATCATCCGGCATGGCGGGTTCCACCCCATCCGGTAGGGCCGCCGCCGGCCCCTCCGAGAAGAGCCGCCGGCGCATCCTGATCGTCGAGGACGAAGCGGACCTGGCCGCCTCCATCAAGTACAACCTGGAGAAGGAGGGGGGCTACGCGGTCAGCCTCGCCGCCAGCGGCGAGACCGGTCTGGCCCTGGCCCGCCAGAAGCCGTACGACCTGGTCATCCTGGACCTCATGCTCCCCGGGATGGACGGGCTGGAAGTCTGCCGGTCCCTGCGCAGCTCCCAGGACAACGCCCGCGTTCCGATCATCATGCTGACCGCCCGCGTGGAGGAGACCGACAAGCTGATCGGGCTCGGCGTGGGAGCCGACGATTACATGACCAAGCCCTTCAGCATGAAGGAGATCCTGGCCAGGGTGAAGGCGCACCTGCGCCGCGCGGCCCCCGGGCCCCAACCTTCGGGTCCTTCCTACAAGGGGGCTTCGCTGGAGATGGACTTCGAGGGGCACATCGTCCGGTCGGGGGGCAGGGAGGTCACCCTCACCAGGATGGAGTTCGCCCTGCTGGCGGCGCTGGTGAGGCACCGCGGCCGGGTCATGACCCGTGACCAGCTCCTGGAATCGGTCTGGGGCTACGAGGACTACGGCGCGTCGCGCACCGTGGACGTGCACGTCCGCCGGCTGCGCCAGAAGCTCGGCCGGCCGGGACGCGCCATCGAGACGGTCTTCGGCGTCGGGTACCGCTTCAGGGAGGACGGCGGCAGCGCCGGCGGGGATTGAGGATCGGGCGGCGCCTGCTCCTGCTGGTCGCCCTGCTCGTCACCGCGGCGGCCATCGTGATCGACCTGACCGCCGGCGTGCTGATCGACCGCGCGGTCTCGGAGCGGGCCCTCGAGCGGCTCACGCTGGAGTCCGGCCAACTGGCCAGGGAGATCGAGCGGCGCTGGCCGCTCGCCGGCGACGAGGCCGACCCGTGGGCGGACCAGGCCGGCGAGGCGCTGAGGGCGCGGGTCACTCTCGTCGACCCGTCCGGGCGGGTCCTCGGCGACTCGCAGGTCTCCCAGCGCGAGCTCGCGGGCCTGGAGAACCACGCCGACCGGGAGGAGATCGCCCAGGCCGCCGTCGCGGGCCTGGGACGCTCGACCCGCGTGAGCCCCAGCCTCGATCGCCCCATGCACTACGTGGCCCGCCGCGTCGGCTCCGCCGCCAGCCCGCTGGCGTACGTGCGGCTGGCCGTCCCCTCGGCGGAGCTGGCCGCCGCGGGCCGCTCCTACCGCGTCACACTCTCTCTCATCACGCTGGCAGCGCTGGCGCTGCTGGGCGGGCTGGCCTACGCCTCGGTGCGCCGGGTGACCCGGCCCCTGGAGTCGATCGCCCGCGCGGCCGACGAGGTGGCCTCGGGACGCTACGACCAGTCGGTGGAGCGCGAGTCGGACGACGAAGTCGGGGATCTCGCCTTGTCCGTGGAGCGGATGCGCCGGACCCTCCTGCAGCAGATCGGGCGCGCGGACGCCGAGCGCGAGCTGCTGTCGTCGATCCTGTCCGGGCTGCGCGAGGGGATCCTGGTCGTCGGACACGACCACCGGGTGTTGCTGGTGAACGCCTCGCTGCGCGGGACGCTCCGCCTGCCGGGGGAGGTGCCGCAGGGGACGCCCTTCATCCAGGTGGTCTGGGATCGCGAGGTGGTGGAAGCCTTCGAGCGCACGCTGAGCACCGGTCAGGAAGTCCGGCGCAGGGTCAAGGCTCCCGGCGGAGTCTTCGAGCTGACCGTCGTGCCGTTCGGAGGGGCGGGCGGGATCGGACCGGGGGCCATCGGACTCTTCTTCAATATCACCCAGATCGAGGCCCTGGAGCGCGTCCGCAGGGAGTTCGTGGCGGACATCTCCCACGAGCTGCGCACACCGCTGGCCTCGCTGCGCGCCGCGGCGGAGACGCTGCAGGGAGGCGCCGCCGAGGACCCCGAGGAGGCCTCGCGGTTCCTGGGCATGCTGATCAAGAACACCGCCCGGATGGAGTCGATCTTGAACGATCTCACCGATCTGTCGCTCATCGAGACCGGCGCCATCACCCTCTCCCCCGCCCCGATCCAGCTCTCCGGGGCGGTGAGGGAGGCCATGGCCGCCGTGGAGGCCAAGGCCGGGTCGCGCCGCGTGGACCTGCGCAACGAGATCCCCGAGGGGCTGATCCTGCACGCGGACAGGCGGCGCCTGGATCAAGTGCTGGTCAACCTCCTGGACAACGCGGTGAAGTTCAACCGCGCGGGAGGCTCGGTGCGGGTCGCCGCGGCCCGGGAAGGAGACTCGATCCGCGTGGTGGTCGAGGACACCGGTCAGGGGATCCCTCCCGACGCCCTGGAGAGGATCTTCCATCGGTTCTACCGCGTCGATCGCGCCCGCAGCCGCGAGGTGCCCGGGACCGGGCTGGGCCTGGCCATCGTCAAGCACCTGGTGCGGCTCCACGGCGGAGAGATCCACGCCGAGAACACGCCCCGGGCGGGATCGCGCTTCGTCCTCACCTTCCCCGCCCGGGACGCGGGCGCCTCGCCCGAGCGCGACATTTAACACCTCGTTCACCCGGGAGCCACGTTTCGTCAACGGCGAGGCCGTCTCTTGCCGCCATGTCACGGAACACCGACAAAGGAGGAGAGACGGCATGGAGATCGTGCGACGGCTCGTGGCGCTCCGCCGCGGCCCGGTGACGCTGGCTGCGGTGGCGCTGCTGCTCGCCGCCGGGGCGGCCGCCGGCTGGGCCCAGGGGAGCTTCTACATGGAAGTGCCCAAGGAGGGGCGGATCTACGTCTTCAACCTGATGACGGTCTACGAAGAGTGGCGCAAGACCGGCGAGATGGGCAAGTCGATCACGCGGGTGGGGGCGGGCCCGGCGGGCGAGACGCTGATCTTCGACAGCGAGGAGGCCATCCACCTGTACAACTTCCGGCACGGCCTTCCCGGAGAGGTGCTGATCAAGCCGGAAGAGAAGAAGCCGGCGATGAAGGTGTCCTGGAAGGACGGCAAGACCAGCATCGAGACCGACAAGGCGGCCTTGATCGTCTCCAACCGCGTCCAGTTCCGCTACACCCACGAGCAGCCGGACATGGGGGACTCGAAGGGCTCGTTCCGCGTCCGGCGCGCCAAGACCAAGTTCGAGGGCTGGATCTACACCAAGAACCTCACCTACGAGCTGCAGATGAACTGGGCGGACACCAGCAACCTCGGGACCACACAGCAGAAGTTCCTGGAGGACGCCCTGCTCAACTACGACCTGACCCGCGGCAGGAAGGCCCTCCAGATCCGCGGCGGGCAGTTCAAGGTCCCCTTCGGCCGGCAGGAGCTGACCTCCTCGGGATCGCAGCAGTTCGTGGACCGCTCCATCGTCTCGGCGGAGTTCGCGCGAGGCCGCGACATCGGGCTGCAGATCTGGGGTCAGACCCCCAAGGGCACGTGGGAGTGGCGCACCGGGATGTTCAACGGCAACGGCGTCAACCGCTCCTCCAACGACAACGACAGGTTCCAGGTCAACGGACGGGTGACCTGGCAGCCCTTCGGCGACGTCAAGTACAGCGAGTCCGACTTCGAGAGCACCGACCGGCCGCTGCTGGCCGTGGCCGCCCAGTACGAGCAGAACAACTCCCAGGCCCCCGACCCCAACGGCTCGCAGTTCGACCGCGAGGTGTTCGGGGGGGATGTGGTGTTCAAGTACAAGGGCCTGTCCCTCTTCGGCGAGTACTTCCGCCGGGTGAACGAGCCGGAGAACGCGGCGGCCGCCGATTTCGACACCGCCGGATGGCACGCCCAGGCGGGCTGGTTCGTGTACAAGCGCTTCGTGGAGGTGGCCGGCCGGTACGCGGTCATCGATCCGAGCGACATCGCCGCCGCCAACGATCACATGATCGAGCGCGGAGCCGCCCTCAACTGGTACATCAACAAGCACAACCTCAAGCTGCAGTCCGACTACCGGCAGATCGAGAACGAGCTGACCGACCGGACCAACGACGAGTACCGGCTGCAGGCGCAGTGGATCTTCTGACGTTACCACCTTGTCACAACCCGTTAACAGCGCGGTCAACCCCGGCCGCTAGCGTGGTCGGGACGAGCACCGGGACAACACAGAGCAGAGGAGACCTCCACGATGAAGGACTTTGGAAGGAGCTTCATGGGCGCCGCCGTCCTGACGGCCGCGGCCACCGCCGCGGCGGCGCAGGCGGTGAAGGTCGACGGCGCCATCCCCCGCTACACCCCCGGCGCCGGCGTGTCGGGGAGCCTCAAGAGCGTGGGGTCGGACACCATGAACAACGAGATGACGCTCTGGGCCGAGGGGTTCAGGAAGTTCTACCCGAACGTGAAGATCGAGATCGAAGGCAAGGGCTCCTCCACCGCCCCTCCCGCTCTCACCGAAGGGACCGCCCAGTTCGGGCCGATGTCGCGGGACATGAAGGCCGAGGAGATGGATCGGTTCGAGGCCAGGCACGGCTACAAGCCGGCCGGCGTGCGCACCTCCATCGACATGCTGGCGGTGTACGTGCACAAGGACAACCCCGTCGCCTGCCTGTCTCTGCAGCAGGTGGACGCCATCTTCTCCAAGACCCGCCGCGGAGGCGCCAAGTCCGACATCAGGACATGGGGGGACGCCGGCGCGACCGGAGAGTGGGCCTCCAGGCCGATCAGCCTCTACGGCCGCAACAGCGCGTCGGGGACCTACGGCTTCTTCAAGGAGAACGCGCTCTTCAAGGGTGACTACAAGGACAGCGTCAAGGAGCAGCCCGGATCCTCCTCCGTGGTCCAGGGGGTCGCTTCGGACAAGGGCGGGATCGGCTACTCCGGGATAGGCTACAAGACGGCCGACGTGAAGGCCGTCGCCCTCTCCGCGAAGACCGGCGACGCGTGCTACGAGGCCAGCCCGGAGCACGCCCTGGACGGCCGCTACCCGCTGGCCAGGTTCCTTTATGTCTACGTCAACGCCAAGCCCGGCGAGGCGCTCGATCCGCTGCGCAGGGAGTTCCTCAAGTACGTGCTGAGCCAGGAAGGGCAGGAGGCGGTGGTGAAGGACGGCTATCTTCCCCTGCCGGCCGACATCGTCGCCGAGGAGCGCAAGAAGCTGGGATTGTGACGAGCCACCCCTCGGGGCCGCCCCCGGCGGCGCGGCGCAGGCGGCCCCGGACCACCAGCCCGCGGGTCGTCTGGGCCGACCGGATCGCCCGCACCGGGATCACCCTGGGCGGGATGGCGGTCATCGCCGCGGTCCTGGGAATCCTCGTGTACCTGGTGGCCGTGGTGCAGCCGCTGTTCGCCCGGGCTGCCGTGCGCCACGAGGCCGCCTACCCTCTCGTCCCCCCCGGCCAGGAGCTGCTCTTCGCCGAGATCGACGAGTACCGCCTGGCCGGGGTCTGCGCTCTGCGCTCCGGCGAGGCGCTTCTCTTCGCGGCGCGCACGGGAGAAGCGCTGGGGACCCTCCGGATCGCCCCCCAAGGCGCCGAGGTCGCGGCGTGGAGCTCGACCGGCGAGCGCTTCGCCCTGGGTCTGGGCGACGGGAGCCTGGTCACCGGGCGGATCCTGTTCGAGACGCAGTTCCTCCCAGCAGCCCAACGGGAGCCCGGCATCCGCGTGGAGCAGGGGGCCGTGGTGGAGGCGCTCGGCGCGGAGGCCCGGCGCGTCGTCCCCACCGTGATCCTGGACGAGCCGATCCCCGCCGGCCCGGCCGGCTCCCCGGCGGTCCGGCTCGACTACCGCCCCGGGGAGTCGGAGACCCGCCTGGCCGTCTGGCTCGCGGACGGCTCCCTGCACCTGCGCCAGGTCGTGCGCCGCCGGTCCCTGCGGGCCGCCGCCGGCGCGGCGGAGACGACCATCACCCCCATCGCGCTCCCCTCCGCCTCCGATCTGGGGGAGGGTCCGCCCGCCTACCTGCTGCTGACCAGCCGGGGGGACCAGCTCTACGCGGCCTGGGAGGACGGGCACGCGCTGCGCTTCGACCTGCGGGACCTCTCCGCCCCCGAGCTGGTGGAACGCTTCGACCTGACCCCCGGCTCGGATGCCCGGCTCACATCCCTGAGGTTCTCGCTCGGCGAGCAGTCCCTCATGGCCGGCGACTCCTCCGGCGTCGTGCGCGCCTGGTTCCGGGTGCTCCGCCCCGGAGCGGGAGGGGACGGCCTCAGCATGGCGCCGGCGCACGTCTTCCCGGCGATGCCCGCGGCGGTGACGGCGCTGGCGGGATCGTCGCGGGACAAGTCGTTCGTCACTGCGGCCTCGGACGGAAAGCTGTCTCTGCGGCACCTGACCTCCGAGCGGCTGCTGGCGGAGGTGTCCTTCCAGCCCCCCGCCGCGGCGCTGGCCGCCCGCATCACCCCGAAGGGGGACGGGCTGTTCGCGGTCGCCGCGGACGGCCGCGCCTCGCTGTGGAGCGCGCGCGCGCCGCACCCGGAGACGAGCTGGAGGAGCCTGTTCGGAACGATCTGGTACGAGGGCTACCCCGAGCCGGGCTTCACGTGGCAATCGTCCTCCGGAACGGACGACTTCGAGCCGAAGCTGAGCCTCATCCCGCTCATCTTCGGGACGCTGAAGGCGACGCTGTACTCCATGCTCTTCGCCGTGCCCATCGCGCTCGCCGCGGCCATCTACACCTCCGAGTTCCTGGACCGGCGCTCCCGCGCGGCCATCAAGCCTCTCATCGAGATGATGGCCTCCCTGCCCAGCGTCGTGCTGGGGTTCCTGGCCGCGCTGGTCCTGGCTCCCCTGGTGGAGAGCTGGGTGGCGGCGGTGCTGTGCGCCTTCGTGGCCGCCCCTCTCGCCGCGCTGGCCGGAGGGTACGTCTGGGAGGCGCTGCCCCGGCGCCTGACCCTGCGCGCTTCGGGGGACGTCCGTCTGGCTCTCATCGCGCTGCTGGTGGTCGGCACGGTGGTGGCCGCCCCGGCCATCGCCGCGCCGCTGGAGCGCCTGGTCTTCCACGGGGACTTCAAGAGCTGGCTGTCCGGCCGAACCGGCACCGGGGCCCCGGGGGTGGCGGCGCTCGCCTGGCCGCTGGTCCTGTTCGCGCTCCTGCTGCTCCGGCGCGCCATGAGCCGGCCCGGCGGCGGACCCCCGCCGTCCAGAGCCGGCTCCTGGGCCTCCCCGGCCCGTTTCCTGGTCACGCTGGCCGCCTCGGTGGCGCTGGCCGCCCTGATAGGGGCCCTGGCCGCCTCGTGGGGCATCGATCCGCGCGGCACCCTCGTCGGATCCTACGCTCAGCGCAACGCCCTGGTGGTCGGCTTCGTGATGGGGTTCGCGGTCATCCCCATCATCTACACCATCGCCGAGGACGCGCTCTCCTCGGTCCCACAGGCCCTGCGCTCGGCCTCGCTGGGTTGCGGAGCCACCCGGTGGCAGACGGCGGTGCGGGTGGTCCTCCCCGTGGCCCTGTCGGGGATCTTCTCGGCCACCATGGTCGGCTTCGGCCGCGCCGTGGGCGAGACCATGATCGTGCTGATGGCCGCCGGCAACACCCCACTGATGGAGATCAACATCTTCGAAGGGCTGAGGACGCTCTCGGCCAACATCGCCGTGGAGCTCCCCGAAGCGGTGAAGGACGGGACCCTCTACCGCGTGCTGTTCCTGGCCGCCCTCATCCTCTTCATGGTGACCTTCGTGGTGAACACGGCCGCGGAGATCGTGAGGCAGCGCTTCCGCAGGAGGGCCTTCCAACTGTGACCACCGAGCCGGTCATGGCGGCACCCTGCGCCGCGGCCCCCCGGGGACCGGCCGCCGGCGGGGCCGCCGCGGGACCCTCCCCCGGCCGTGGTGCGGCCCGCGGTCCGTCAAGGACCCGATCCCGGCGCACCAGCGCGCCCGCGGCCGGGGGGGAGCCGTTCGTCTGGCTGACCGGGGCGGGGCTCGCGGCCGCGGGGCTGATGATCCTGGCGCTCCTCACGCTCATCCTGGCCCAGGGAGCCGCCACCTTCTGGCCCCGGCCGCTGGTGGAGCTTCGCCTCCGGGACGGCCGCACGCTGTTGGGGGAGATCACCCGGACGGAACGCTACAGGCCGGGCGAGGAGGAGCTGGCCGCCCTGCCTCCGGAGCGCCAGACGGCGATCGTGCGATCAGGCGGGTTCAGCACCCGGCGGCTGCTGAGGGTCGGCAACTACGATCTGTACGGCGAGGACTTCGTCTGGGTGCCCGCCCATCAGGTGGCCGCGGAGCAGCGCCCGGCGGGAGCCTGGCTGATCGAGCGGCGCGAGTGGGGTCCCGCCGTGGGGTACGTCCGGCGGCTGCTGGCCGATGGGCGGCCCGTGGCCGAGGGGGACGATGTGGCCGCGCAGCTCGGTCCGCGCCTGCAGGCGGCCCACTCGCTGATCCGCCGGATCCGCGCCCTGGAGAAGGGTCCCATCGGCTCGATCCACCACGGACTCGAGCAGGCCAGGCTGCAGGTGCGCCGCGCCGCGCTGCGGCACGGCGAAGGCTCCGAGGAGCATCGCCGGGCCGCGGGCGAGGCCGCGCGGCGGGAGGAGGAGCTCAACGACGAATACCGCGTGATGCAGGCCCGTGTCGAGTCGCTGCGGCGGGAGAGCGACAGGATCCGCCTGGAGGTGGCCGAGACGCGCGGCGGGATCATCCCGGAGCGCCCTTCGGACCCGGAATCCTTCCTGCTTCTGTCCCAGGTGGTGCGCGCCTATCCCGCCAACGTCCTCGGCTTCGGGGACAAGCTGGCCATCTACGCCTCGCGCTGGTGGGAGTACCTCACCGACGAGCCGCGCGAGGCCAACACGGAGGGGGGGATCTTCCCCGCCCTGTTCGGCACCCTCATGATGACCGTGCTCATGTCCCTGATGGTCGCCCCGTTCGGCGTGGTGGCGGCGCTCTACCTCAGAGAGTACGCGCGCCAGGGACCCCTGGTGTCCGCGGTGCGCATCGCCGTCAACAACCTGGCCGGTGTTCCATCCATCGTCTTCGGGGTCTTCGGTCTGGGCTTCTTCTGCTACGTGCTCGGAGGGAGCATCGACCAGATCCTGTTCCCGGAGAAACTCCCCGCTCCCACCTACGGGACCGGCGGGATCCTGTGGGCCTCGCTGACGCTGGCCCTGCTCACCGTGCCGGTGGTGATCGTGGCCACCGAGGAGGCCCTCGCCGCGGTCCCCCGCAGCATGAGGGAGGGCTCGTTCGCCTGCGGGGCGAGCCGGTGGCAGACCATCGCCCGGATCGTGCTCCCCCGGGCCACGCCGGGCATCATGACCGGACTGATCCTGGCCATGGCCCGCGGCGCCGGGGAGGTGGCCCCCTTGATGATCACCGGGGTGGTGAAGCTGGCGCCCGCGCTCCCCTTCGATGGAAGGTTCCCCTTCATCCACCCCGAGCGCAGCTTCATGCACCTCGGGTTCCACATCTACGATGTCGGCTTCCAGAGCCGCAACGCCGAGGCCGGAAAGCCGATGGTCTTCACCACCACGCTGCTTCTGATCGTTCTGATCGCGCTGCTGAACCTGGCCGCCGTGTGGCTGCGCTCCAGGCTCCGGAGGCGCTTCAGCTCGGCGCACTTCTAGGAGAAGGACATGGAGAACCTCGACGACCTGCAGCCGCGCCCCGTGGAGCCGCTGGTCTCTCCTCGGATCCGCGAGGAGATGGCCGACACCGGGGCCCCCTTCACGCACCCCGAGCTGGCCGGCGAGTCGCACGTCCTGGAGATCGACCGCTTCAATCTCTGGTACGGCGCCGCCCAGGCCCTGTACGACGTCACCCTTCCCATCCCCGCCGGCAAGGTCACCGCGCTCATCGGACCGTCGGGCTGCGGCAAGTCCACCCTCATCCGTTCGGTGAACAGGCTGAACGACCTGGTGGACGGCGTCCGCATCACCGGGGACATGCGCCTCAACGGCGATTCCATCTACGGCTCCGGCGTGGACGTGATCGAGCTGCGCAAGCGCATGGGGATGGTCTTCCAGAAGTCCAACCCCTTCCCCATGTCCATCTACGAGAACGTGATCTACGCCCTGCGCATCGACGGGGAGAGGCGCAAGAGGGTCCTCGACGAGACGGCGGAGCGGAGCCTGCGGTCGGCGGCCCTGTGGGACGAGGTGAAGGATCGCCTCGACGGCAGCGCGCTGGAGCTGTCCGGCGGCCAGCAGCAGCGGCTGTGCATCGCCCGGGCCATCGCCGCCGACCCCGAGGTGCTGCTGATGGACGAGCCGTGCTCGGCGCTCGATCCCATCGCCACGGCCAAGGTGGAGGAGCTGATCTTCTCGCTGCGCGGCGACTACACCGTGCTCATCGTCACCCACAACATGCAGCAGGCGGCCAGGGTGAGCGACTTCACCGCGTTCATGTACCTGGGGAAGCTCATCGAGTACGGACCGACCAAGGTGATGTTCCTCAAGCCCGAGAGGCGCCAGACCGAGGACTACATCACCGGCCGCTTCGGCTGATTCATGCCGCGGTGGGGGCGGACCCGCCCGACCAGACCGCCATCAGGCCCTTGCCCATGGCCTTCGCCTCGTACATGGCGTTGTCGGCGCGCAGCAGGATCTCCTCGGTGCTCTCGGGCGGCGTCTCGAAGAAGGCGATGCCCACGCTGGCTCCCAGGCTGGCCAGCGGGTACTCCGCGCCCGCCTCGCGCACCCGGTCGATGATGCGCTGCGCGATCCCCTCCACGGCGCGGCGATCCACGTCCCAGAACATCACCACGAACTCGTCCCCGCCGATCCTTGCCGGTACGTCCCCGGCGCGGATGGTCTCCTGCACGGTCCGGGCGATCCGCGACAGCAGCGCGTCGCCGGCGGAGTGGCCGTAGCGGTCGTTGATCTGCTTGAAGTTGTCCAGATCGATGTAGGCGACGCACATCGCCTGGCCCGCCCGCCGGCAGCGCGACGCCTCGCGCAGGAGGCTCTCCACGAAGCCGCGGTAGTTCATCAGGCCGGTCATCGGGTCGGTGCGGGCGAGGGTCTTCTCCCGGTCCAGGAGCGCCGTCAGCCGGCTGCGGTCTCCCCGGACGCGGGCGGTGAGCAGCCCCACAGCGGCGTAGATGGCGAGCCGGGTGAAGCCGTTCCAGGCCAGGGCGGGCGCGTGGACGTCCCGCGACGTGGCCACCTCCCCGGCCACCCAGGCGGCACCCGCGGCCACCGCGCAGACCACGGCCCCCGCGCCGCCCATCCACCAGGCCGACGCGGCGACGGGCGCCAGGTAGAAGAGGGAGAATCCGAAATCAGGCCCCGTCAGGACGTCGACGCGGCCGATGACCACGATGGACGCCAGCAGCCCCGCCAGGGCCGCCAACCTGCCGGGAGACCCCGGCCTTCCCGCGGTCATGGAGAACAACCCTCCGGTCACCCCTGCCGCGCCGCCGCGCCGCGGGGCTTGTGGCCGGCCGCGGCCCGCTTCTCGAAAACGCGCGCCTTGACGAAGACCCGGAAGAGGTCGCCGTCGAGGCGGCCGGCGCGTGACTCCTCGTCCAGCACGGCCAGGGCCCGCTCCACCGAGACGGGGGAAAGGTAGGGCCGCTCCCCGGCCACGAGCGCGTCGAAGATATCGCAGATGGAGAGGATGCGCGCGGCCGGGGGGATGGCCGGCGCGGACAGCCCCTTGGGGTAGCCGGACCCGTCCAGCCTCTCGTGATGGGCCGCCACGATGGCCGGCACCTGGCGCAGCTCGCGCCCCCAGGGGATGGCCCTCAGCAGCCGCAGCCCCCTCTCCACGTGGGCCTCGGTCTCCCGGAGCTCCTGGGCGCTCAGCCGGGCCGGCTTCAGCAGGATCTCGTCGCGGATCCCGATCGTCCCCGCGTCGTGCAGCAGGGCGGCGTAGTGGAGCGCGCGCAGCTCGTCGCCGTTGAAGCGCAGCGCCGCCAGAGGTCCCGTCTCCACCTGGTCCACCGCCTCGGCCAGGGCTGCGCACAGGGCGGCGACTCTCGCGGCGTGCCCCTCGGCCGGTGGATACCGCGACTCGATCGCCGCGGCGGCGGCCCCGATGAGACCCTCCACCAGGCTGCAGCCCTCGGCGTGCCGGCGCGCGTTGTCGAGGGCCGCTGCGGCCTGCAGGGCCAGCAGGCGCACCTGCGTCTCGTCGCGGGCGTCGAAGAAGGCCGGCCCACCGGAAAGGCTCCTCGGGTTCAGCAGCTCCACCACGCCGATCACGTCGTCGCCTCGCGGCCCGCCGAGGATCAGCGGCACGGCCAGCGCCGTGCGGGCAGGATGGCCGGGCTGCTGATCGACCGCGGGATGGAACCGGAAGGGGGCGCCGGCGGGGAGCGACTCCACGTCGTCCACGCGCAGGATCGAGCCGGTGGACGCGGCGTAGCCGGCCAGGCTGGAGCGGTCCACCGGGTAACGCGCCTCCCGGTCCGCGACGTCGGCCACATCGTTCTGCATCAACCGGCGGGCCAGCTTCCTGGCTCCGGGATCCCCCTCGACCAGGAAGAGGCTCCCGGCCTCGGCGCCCACCGACGCCCGGCATCGCGACAGGATGAGCGCCATCAGACGGTCCATGTCCCGCTCGGCGGACGAGGCCAGGCCGAAGCGCAGCGAGACGCCGAAGTCCTCCTGCTGGATCCGCACCCTGGCCGCCAGGGCGGCCCAGTGGGCGGCATGCCGCAGCGCGGCGCGCACGGCCAAGGGGTCGAGCGGACGCACCAGGGGCCAGACGATCCCCGGCGACTCCAGGAGCGCCGACTGCAGCGCGGGGGCGGTGGCGCGACCCGGATCGAGAACCGGCACGATGGCGGCGGGAGGGACCGCGCCGCCGCACAGCCCGGCCAGCCGGGGAAGCTCCGCCACCACGATGGCCCCGGAGGCCGCCCCGGGCTGCTCCTCCGCGCCCCCGGCGACCACCACCTCCAGCCGCGGGGTCAGCGACAGCGCCGACTGGACCACGAGCTGCGTCTCACCGGTTCCGGGCGGCAGAAGGCAGAGAAGGACGCGCCGGGAGGGATCCCCTCCCGCGGGGGCGGGGCTTCGGACCGCGGAGTCCATGCCCGGGGAAAGCTATGCCTCCCGGAGGCCAGCGGCAAGAAGGATCAGGCCGGCCGGCGCCCCACCGCCGGGAGGATGATCCGGAGCTGGCCCATGAGCTCGGCGAACTGCTCCGGGTAGAGGGACTGAGGTCCGTCGGACAGCGCCCGATCAGGGTCGTGGTGCACCTCGATCAGGAGCCCGTCGGCTCCGGCGGCGATGGCCGCGCGGGCCATCGGGGCGACCTTGTCCCGCAGCCCCGTCCCATGGGAGGGATCCGCCACCACGGGCAGGTGGCTCAGCTTCTGCAGCACGGGGATGGCCGAGATGTCCATGGTGTTGCGGGTGTACCTCTCGAAGGTCCGGATGCCCCTCTCGCACAGGATGACGTCGTGGTTCCCCCCGGCCATGATGTACTCGGCCGACAGCAGCCACTCTTCGAGGGTCGCCGACATCCCCCGCTTCAGCAGCACGGGCTTGCGGGAGCGCCCCAGCTCGCGCAGGAAGGGGAAGTTCTGCATGTTGCGGGCGCCGACTTGCAGGATGTCCACGTAGCGTGAAGCGGCCTCGATCTGGCCCGGCTCCATGACCTCGGAGACGACCAGCATCCCCTGCTCGTCCGCCGCCTCGCGCAGCAGCCGGAGCCCCTGCTCTCCCAGCCCCTGGAAGGCGTAGGGGGAGGTGCGCGGCTTGAACGCGCCGCCCCGCAGCACCGTGGCGCCCGCGCGGCGCACCGAAGCCGCCACTCTGCGGATCTGCTCTTCCGACTCCACCGCGCAGGGGCCGGCCATCACCGGCACCTCCCGACCGCCGAAGGTCAGCCTCCCTTCGGGCCCCGCCTTGACCTGGCTCCCCTCCGGCTTGAACAGACGGCCGGCCAGCTTGTAGGGCTCGCTGACGCGGATCACCTCGTGCACCCCGTCCAGGACCTGGAACTCGCGAGGGTCGAGCTCGGCCGCGTCGCGGCCCACCGCCCCGATGACGGTGCGGGTCGCGCCGGTGGACCGGTGCGCGTCGAACCCCTTGCGCGTCAGGATGTCGATGACTCTCTGGATCTGCTCCTCGGCCGCCTTGGGCTGCATCACGATGATCATTCCGGATCGGTCTCCCCTGCCGCTGCGTCCACGGCCGCCTCGGCGGCCAGCCTCTCGGTCCTGCGCGATTCGTCCAGGATCCTCTCGAAGAGCCGCCGCACGGCGTCGTCGCCCATCGGGCCCGCGTTGGCCTCTACGGCCTGCCGGACGATGGTCTCCTCCCGGTCCGGGTCGTAGACGGCGCGGCCCATGAGCCTCTTGACCGCCCCGATGGCCAGGGCGCACCGCGAGCGCTCGTTCAGGAGCTCCACGATCGCCCGGTCCACCTCATCGATGCGCCGACGCCACCGCTCGATCTGGTCATGCTCGTCCATCGGCCGCCTCCTTGCCCGTCAGCCGCTCCGCCTCCCCGCCCAGGAGCGCGGCCAGGGCGGGAAGGCTCCGCTGCTGCGCGCGCTCCATCGCGGCCACCAGGGCGCTTCCCACCACCACGCCGTCGGCGAGGGCCCCCGCCGCTCTCACCTGCCGGGGCGTGGAGATGCCGAACCCCACCGCCACCGGGAGCGTGGACAGCCCCTTCACCTCGGCCACGCTCGCGGCCAGCCCGTCGGGAAGGGCGTCGCGCACGCCGGTGACGCCGGTGCGCGACACGTGGTAGAGAAAGCCTCTGGCCCGCCGGCCCGCCGCGCGGATCCGGTCCTCCCCGCTGGTGGGCGAGGTCATGAGGATGGGATCGATCCCCCGCGACTCCAGGGATCCGTGCAGGAGGGCCCCCTCCTCCGGAGGGAGGTCGGTCACCAGCACACCGTCCACCCCGGCCCGCGCCGCCCGCTCGGCGAAGGCCTCCTCCCCCATCCGGAGGATCGGGTTGTAGTAGGTGAACAGCACGAGCGCGGCCGCGGCCGCCCGGCGGGCCTCCCCCGCCGCCTCGATCACACCCGCCAGCCCGGCCCCGGCGGCCAGCCCGCGCTGCATCGCCCGCTGGATCACCGGGCCGTCGGCCAGCGGATCGGAGAATGGGACCCCGATCTCGATGATGTCCGCGCCGGCTGCGGCCAGCGACCGGCAGAACAGCGGCAGGGCCTCCAGGCAAGGATCCCCCGCCACCACGAACGGTATGAAGGCGGGGGCCCGCCGCACGCGGGCCGCGGCGAAAGCTGCGCCGATGCGGCTCAAGCGCCCCCCTGGCGCAGCGAGGCCACCGTCTCGGCGTCCTTGTCCCCTCTTCCGGAGAGGTTCACCACGATGACGTCGTCGCGCTGCATGGCCGGTGCCACGCGCAGGGCGTGGGCCACGGCGTGGGCGCTCTCCAGCGCGGGGAGGATCCCCTCCGTCGCGGCGAGCGTTCCGAAGGCGGCCAGCGCCTCGTCGTCGCTCACCGTCGTGTAGCTCACCCTGCCTGCGTCCCGCAGCATGGCGTGCTCCGGCCCCACCGCCGGATAGTCGAGCCCAGCCGACACGGAGTGGGTCGGGAGGATGTTGCCCCCCTCGTCCTGGAGGATCCAGGTGCAGGCTCCGTGGAGCACGCCCGGAGTCCCGTGCGCGAAGCGGGCCGCGTGGTCGCCGGGCGCCGCGCCTCGCCCCCCCGCCTCCACGCCGGCCATGGCCACCCCCTCGTCCGCCAGGAACGCCGAGAACAGGCCCAGGGCGTTGCTGCCGCCGCCCACGCAGGCGACCAGGAGGGAGGGGAGCCGCTGTTCCGCTTGCAGGATCTGGGCCCTCGCCTCCCGGCCGATCACCGACTGGAAATCGCGCACCATCATCGGGAAGGGATGCGGCCCCAGCACCGAGCCGAGCACGTAATGGGTGTCGCGGACGTGGGTGACCCAGTCGCGCATCGCCTCGTTGATGGCGTCCTTCAGCGTCCGGCTGCCCGAAGCCACCGGCACGACCTCCGCTCCCATCCAGCGCATGCGCAGAACGTTGAGCCGCTGGCGCCGCATGTCCACCTCCCCCATGTACACGGTGCAGCGCAGTCCCAGCATCGCCGCGGCGGTGGCCGTGGCCACGCCGTGCTGGCCCGCGCCGGTCTCCGCAACGACCCGGGGCTTGCCCATGCGCGCGGCCAGCATCGCCTGCCCCAGGGTGTTGTTGATCTTGTGCGCCCCGGTGTGGCAGAGGTCCTCGCGCTTGAGCCAGATGCGCGCTCCGCCCAGGGCCCGGGACAGGCGGAGGGCCGGCGTGAGGGGGGTGGGCCGGCCGACGTCGCGCCTCAGGCGCGTGTCCAGCTCCTGCCGGAAGGCCTCGTCGGCCATGGCGCCGCGATAAGCCTCTTCCAGCTCCTGCAGCGGCCGCATCAGCGTCTCGGGGACGAAGCGTCCGCCGTACCGGCCGTAGCGGCCGGCTGCATCCGGCGGGCCGCTCATTCCACCGACCGCACGGCGGCCACGAAGGCCCGGATGCGCAGGGGATCCTTGACTCCGGGGGCCGACTCCACGCCGGTGGAGACGTCCACCCCCCACGGCCTCACCGTGCGGATGGCGTCGGCCACGTTGGCCGGGGTCAGTCCGCCGGCCAGGATCAGCCGCGGGAAGCTCCCGAGAGCCGCGCGCAGGGAGACCTTGGCCGCGAGGCGCCAGTCGAACGTGCGCCCGGTCCCTCCCGGCGACGCCCCGCGCGCGTCCAGCAGGAAGCGGCTCCTCCCCCAGGCGGCCGCGCGCTCCAGGACATCGGCGGCCTCCTCGCGGCCGGAGACGCCGAGGGCCGGGTACCAGTCGAGATCGAGCCCCGCCATGGCCTCGGCCGGAGGCGGATCGTGGAGCTGGGCCACGGTGAGGCCGGCCGTCCTGGCGGCCCGGGCCACCTCTTCCCGGGATGGGGAGACGAAGACGCCGACCCTGGACACCGGGGCCGCGGTCCCCATCCCGAGCCCGGCCGCCTGCTGCGGGGTGACCGCCCTCGGGCTGCCGCTCCAGAAGACGAACCCCAGGGCGTCGGCGCCCGCCTCCACGGCGGCGTCGGCCGCGCACGGCGCGGTGATGCCGCAGATCTTCACGTGGACCATCACCCCTCCGCCCGGGTCAGGCGCCACAGGGCGTCTCCGGGATCGTCCGCCCGCATCAGCGCCTCGCCGATCAGGAAGGCCGCGTAGCCGGCTTCGGCCAGCCGCTCCAGGTCGGACCGCGAGCGGATGCCGCTCTCCGCCACCGCCACGGCCGAGCGGGGCAGGCGCGGCGCCAGCCGCAGCGACGTTTCCAGGGAGACGGTCATGGTCCTCAGATCGCGGTTGTTCACCCCGATGAGCGAGGCCCCCTCGCCCGACGCGCGGGCCAGCTCCTCCTCGTCATGGACCTCCACCAGCGCCTCGATGGCGTACCGGCGCGCGGCGTGCAGCATGAGCCCCAGCGCGGGGCCGGGGAGCAGCGCGACGATCAGGAGCACGGCGTCCGCCCCTTCCACGCGCGACTCGGCGATCTGGTAGGGGGTCACCAGGAAGTCCTTCCTGAGAATCGGCAGATGGGCCGCCCGCGCCTGCTGCAGGTGGGACAGGTCCCCGCCGAATCCGTCCGGCTCGGTCAGCACGGAGAGGGCCGCCGCTCCCACCCGCGCGTAGCCCAGGGCGATCCGGCGCGGGGCGTAGTCGGCGCGCAGGGGGCCGGCGGAGGGGGAGGAGCGCTTCATCTCGGCGACGACCCGGGGCAGGGGCCCGGCCTGCGGAGTCAGCCTGGCCGCGAAGGGGCGCGCGGGAGGGATCTGTCCGATCACGTCCTCGAGCTGGGCCAGGGACCGCTGCCGCAGCGCCGCCTCGAAGCGCGCGCGCGAGGCGGCGCCGAACCGATCCAGCATGCCGGCGGTCACGACGCGCCCCCCACCGGGGCGGCCAGGCCCCGCCGCAAGGCCTCCAGCTTCTCTCCGGCGAGGCCCCGATCGATCGCCTCCGCCGCCAGCGCCGCCCCTTCCCGGAGCGACCGCGCCGCTCCGGCCACGACCAGGCCCGCCGCGGCGTTAAGCAGGGTCACGTCGCGCGCGGCCCCGCGCCCTCCTTCCAGGACCGCCAACGCGCGCGAAGCGTTCTCCGCGGGCCCCCCGCCGCGCAGCGCCGCGAGCGGCCACCGCCGCAGTCCGGCCGACTCCGGCGTCACGTGCGTCGTCCTGACCGCTCCCTTGTCCAGGCGGGTCACCAGGGAGGGGCCGGTCACGGTGAGCTCGTCCATGCCGTCGCTTCCATGCACGATGAACGCCCGGCGCGAGCCGAGCCGCCGCAGCACCTCGGCCACCATCCTGGCCCGCGACGGATCGAAGATCCCCATCACGTGCAGGCGCGCCCCCGCCGGGTTGCACAAGGGCCCCAGGAGGTTGAACACGGTGCGCACCCCCAGCGCGCGCCGGGCGGAGGCCGCGTGGCGCAGCGCCGGATGGAACCGCGGGGCGAAGAGGAAGGCGATCCCGGCGGTGCGCAGACAGTCCCTGGCCTGCCCCGGGCCCGCGTCGATCGGGACCCCGAGCGCCTCCAGGAGATCCGCGCTGCCGCAGCGTCCCGAGACCGCGCGGTTGCCGTGCTTGGCCACCGGGACGCCGGCGGCCGCGGCGGCCAGCGCGGCCAACGTGGAGACGTTGATGGTCCCCAGGGAGTCCCCTCCCGTGCCGCACGTGTCGAGCAGCTCCCGGCGCTCGGCCGGCGCCAGAAGCACGCGCTCCGCGCGCGCCCGCAGCGCTTCGGCGCAGCCCAGGATCTCGCCGGCGGTCTCCCCTTTCACCCTCAGGGCCATGGCGAAGGCGGCGATCTGCGGCTCACCGGCCCCGCCGTCCATGATGATCCCCATGGCCTCGGCCGCCTCCTTGCGGGCCAGGGAGCGTCCGCGGGAAAGGATGGCCAGGAACGGCTTCAGCATCGGCCCGTCCCTTCCAGGAAATTGGCCAGAAGCCTCTTGCCGTGCACCGTGAGGATCGACTCGGGGTGGAACTGCACCCCTTCCACGGCGACCGGGGACCGGCCGTGCCGCAGACCCATGATCACCTCCTCGTCGCCGTCGCGCGCGGTGGCGGTCACCTCGAGCTCGGCGGGGAGGGTGGCCCGCTCCACCACCAGGGAGTGATAGCGCGTGGCTTCGAAGGGGCTGGGGAGCCCACGGAACACCCCCCGGCCGTCGTGCTCCACGGCCGAAGTCTTGCCGTGCATCAGCTGCGCGGCCCTGACCACCTTGCCTCCGTACAGCGCGCCGATGGCCTGGTGGCCGAGGCAGACACCCAGCAGCGGCACGCGTCCGGCGGCCGCCTGCAGGAGCGCCAGCGTGATGCCGGCTCCCTCCGGGCGCCCCGGGCCGGGCGAGATGAGGATGCCGTCCCAGCTCCGGCTCATCACCTCCTGCACCGTGGTCTCGTCGTTGCGGCGCACCGTGACCTCGGCGCCCAGCTCCATCAGATACTGCGCGAGGTTCCAGGTGAACGAGTCGTAGTTGTCCAGCATGAAGATCAGGGGACCCATGCCGCCGCCCCCTCGATGGCCGCCAGGACCGCCCGGGCCTTGCTGGCGCACTCCGCGTGCTCGCGCGCCGGGTCCGAGTCGGCCACGATCCCTCCGCCGGCTTGCACCACGGCGCGGCGGCCTCGCGCCACCATGGTGCGGATGACGATGCAGGAGTCCAGGTTGCCGGAGTGGTCCACGTAGGCCACGGCGCCGGCGTACGGGCCGCGGGGGGCCTTCTCCAGCTCGCCGATGATCCGCATGGCCGACACCTTCGGCGCTCCCGACACCGTCCCGGCAGGGAAGACCGCCCTGAGCACGTCGAAGGCGTCGCGGCCCGCCGCCAGCCTGCCGGTGACCCTGGAGACCATGTGCATCACGTGAGAGAAGCGCTGCACCGACTGGAACTCCGGCACCCGCACGCTGCCCGGCTCGCAGACACGACCCAGATCGTTGCGCCCGAGGTCGACCAGCATGACGTGCTCCGCGCGCTCCTTGGCGTCGGACAGGAGCTCCGCCTCCAGAGCGGCGTCGGCGGCAGCGCCGGATCCGCGGGGCCTCGTCCCGGCGATCGGGTGCAGCTCCACCGAGTCCCCCTCCACCCTCACCAGCATCTCTGGGGAGGCTCCCGCCAGCGCCGTCGCACCGTCGCGCAGGAAGTACATGTAGGGGGATGGGTTGATCCTGCGCAGGGCCCGGTAGACGGCGAACGGCTCCCTGGTCAGTCTCGCCTCGAACCGCTGCGACAGCACCACCTGATAGATGTCCCCGGCCCGGATGCGCTCCTGGGCCCGGGCCACCATCGCCTCGTACTGCCGGCGCGCCCGCCCCGGGCGGGCCGGCACCACCCGTCGGGCTCC